>NZ_GL882779.1:11554-13040 GCF_000195655.1 Klebsiella sp. MS 92-3 | reverse complement strand
GCGGGGGGGGGGGGCATCTCGCTTACGCCGGGCGGCGCAACAGTTTGAAGGCGATAAACAGGAACAGGATCCACACCGGCAGCAGGATCGCCGACAGACGCATGCCGTCGATAGTGCACATCAGCGCCAGGATCAGCCCAAGGAAAGCAATACAGAAGTAGTTGCTGGCGGGCGCCAGCAGCGCTTTGAACTTCGATTCGCGCCCTTTGCGGCGCTGGGCGGCGCGGAACTTCAGGTGCGCCATACAGATCATGATCCAGTTCAGCAGCAACGTCGCCACCACCAGGGCCATCAGCAGCCCCAGCGCTTCATGCGGCAGCAGGTAGTTCAGCACCACCACCAGCGAAGTGATAATCCCGGAGAGCAGCAGGGAATTCACCGGCACGCCGCGCTTGCTGACGCGGGCGAGAAATTTCGGCGCATTACCCTGCACCGACAGGCCGAACAGCATCCGGCTGTTGGAGTACACGCCGCTGTTATACACCGACAGCGAGGCCACCAGAATGACGAAGTTCAGCGCGGAGGCCACCAGGTTGCTGTCCAGATTATGGAAAATCATCACAAACGGGCTGCTGTCGGATTTGATCTCCACCCACGGGTAGAGCGCCAGCAGCACCACCAGCGAACCGATATAGAACAGCAGGATACGATAGACCACCTGATTGACCGCTTTGGGAATGCTCTTTTCCGGGTTTTGCGCTTCGGCGGCGGTGATGCCGATAAGCTCCAGCCCGCCGAAGGAGAACATGATCACCGCCAGCGACAGAATAAGTCCGTGCCAGCCGGTGGCTAGGAAGCCGCCGTGTTTCCACAGATTGTCGAACCCGGCTTTGCTGCCGCCGTGGCCGCCGAACAGCATCCACAGGCCGAAGGCAATCATGCCGATAATCGCCAGCACCTTGATCAGCGCGAACCAGAACTCCGCTTCGCCATACAAGCGTACGTTGACCAGGTTGACGGCGTTAATAATGATGAAGAAAGCCGCCGCCCAAACCCAGGTGGGCACGTCGGGAAGCCAGTACTGCATATAGATCCCGGCGGCGGTCAGCTCCGCCATCCCTACCAGCACGAACATCACCCAGTAGTTCCAGCCGGAGAGAAAGCCGGCGAACGGCCCCCAGTATTTATAGGCAAAGTGGGCAAAGGAACCGGATACTGGCTCTTCCACCACCATTTCGCCCAGCTGACGCATGATCAGAAAAGCGACAATCCCGGCCACGGCGTAGCCCAGTAAGACCGCCGGACCGGCCATCTGGATAGCGGGACCAATGCCGAGAAACAGGCCGGTGCCAATCGCGCCGCCAAGGGCGATAAGTTGAATGTGTCGGTTCTGTAAACCGCGATGAAGCGTCGGGCCACTTTCCGTGACGGTCTCCGACGACGTTGACGCGTCTTTCACGTCGTTCCCCTGTGTGTTTTTGTGAAGGGGCACCTTTTATCACTTAGGGGGGATTGTCGCAAGTTGCGTGGGGGGGGGGGGGGGGGG
>NZ_GL882779.1:4601-11452 GCF_000195655.1 Klebsiella sp. MS 92-3 | reverse complement strand
GGGGGGGGGGGCGCCCCCCCCCCCCCCGCCCCGCTTTTTTTAGCGTCAGAAGTCGTAGCTCATTGAGACGCGGACGGTACGCGGATCGCCTTCGAACAGGTAAGTACCGGTATCGTCAATGCCAGACCAGTACTTCTCGTTGGTCACGTTGGTCACCCCGACGCGCCAGATCATTTCGTTCTGGTCGGCGTTCAGACGCATACGATAGCGCAGGCCTAAATCCAGGGTGGTGTAGCTATCCAGCTTCTTGGTATTGGCCGCATCGGCATACTGCGAGCCGCTATGATTGACGCGCGCGGTGGCGGTCAGGCCTTCCACCGGCTTGATGTCATATTCGGCGCCGAGTACCGCGTAGAAGTTAGCCACCCCGATGGCATCTTTACCGTCGGTTGCGCCTTCAGCGGTTTTAGTCTGTTTGGCATCCAGCCAGACGGTACTGGCGTTAAGACGCAGTCCCAGCATCGGCTCGCCAAAGACGTTCATCTCTACGCCGCGGTTACGCTGCTCGCCGTCGAGGCCGTAATTGCCAGCGGTATCGGAAATGGCGTTCGGTTTTTTGATTTCAAACAGCGCCAGCGATCCTCCGATCGTACCGTAGTCGATCTTGACGCCCACTTCGTCCTGCTTCGAGTGCGCGATCCCGGTACTCTGCCCGGCATTGGCCGCCGTCGTCGGCGCCACAGAGCCCGGCTGCAGTGCTTCGGTATGGTTAGCATACAGCGACAGCTGCTCCCACGGCTTGTACACCAGGCCAAACGTCGGCATCCAGCGGCTTTGGGTATAACGCGAAGAGGTATCTTCCAGCCCGGTGGCGTTGCTGTAGTTGCGCACAACCACTTTCTGATGACGAGCAGCGGCGGTAAACAGCACTTTATCGTTAAAGAAGCCGAGGGTATCACTCAGCAGCCAGCCCTGCGTACGGCTGCGCGAGGTGACCAGCGGATCGTGGTAGTTGCCGCCAAAATAGGCGTTATCCGGCATCGCCACATCATGGTTGTCATAGATATTAGTGGTCGGGTTCCTGGCCGACATCCGCCAGGCGGTCGCATCGGTATGCACCTGCGCCGCATAGCCGAGGTTCACCTTATGCGAAATCGCGCCGGTATTGAAATCGCCGCGTACCCCGCCCATGCCGCTGATCGCGTCGATAATGCGGTTAGTATCCAGGCGGCCCACCGTCGCATCGCCGTTTTTATTCAGAAGCTTCGGCGCGCTGTAGGTACCAATTTCATGCGAATGCTGGCCGCCGAGGGCGCTGTATACCGTCCAGCTATCGGTCAGGTCATATTCTGCCTTCGCCATGCCGAACTCGCTTTCAATATCGCTATAGCCCCACTTCTGGCTGTAGTTTTTGCTGTTGTCCGGCAGCGCCGGAACGAAATCCACGCCGCTGATATTGACGCCCATCGTACCGCCGTGGAACGTTTTCTTCTGATAGCCGAAATCGAGCGAGGAGCGGAAACGGTCGCCGCGGTAATCAAGCCCCAGCGAAGCCAGCGTGGTACGGCGTTTATCATTATCGATAGCGCCTTCACCCTCGCGGTGCACCAGGTTGACCCGGGCGCCGAACTGGTTGTTGTCGCCGAAACGGCGCCCCAGGTCGAGGGTGCCGCCCACCTGAGAATCAGAGGTATAGTCGACGCCAACGCGTGCGGTCGGCAGATCTTCCGCCCGCTTCGGCTCGAGGTTAATCATCCCGCCGACGCCGCTGCTGGCCGCGCCGTTAAGCAGGCTGTTAGCCCCTTTGAAAATTTCAACGCGCTCCAGCATCTGGGTGTCCATCACCTGACGCGGCACCACGCCCGCCAGGCCGCCCATCGTCATGTCATCGCCATCGAGCTTAAACCCGCGGATTCGATAGGTCTCGGCGAAGTTGCCGTAGCCCTGTACGGCCTGCACGCCAGCGTCGTTACTGACGACATCGGCGATAGTTTTCGCCTGCTGATCCTGAATCAGCTTCGAGGTATAGCCGATGACGTTAAACGGGACGTCCATCGCTTTTTGTTCGCCAAGCATCCCCAGACGGCCGCCGTGGGCGATCTGGCCATCGAGGAATGCCGGAACCACCAGGTCGCCGCCGGATTTAAAATCGCTGGTTTCGTTAGCCTCGACGATGAGGGTCTCTTCGCCAGGCTGCTTCGCGGCGGCAGCGTCCGCGGCCATCGCCGTTTGACTGGCGGCGCCGATGGCTAAGGCCAGCAGCGTTTTACGCAGCGGGAAGGATGAATAGTGCGTGGTGTGCATAATTTGCCCCATGGATGAGGATAAATGAATCAAAGGGCCCGTCGCCGGAGCCGTTATTTTTATTGCGCGTTCAGGTCGATACGTACGACGCTGTCCGGGCCTTTAGTGGAGTGGTCTTTATTGAAGGGCTGTTTGACGGTGACAAACAGCGTCTGACCATCGGCGGAAAGCAGCAGGCTGTTGGGATTGGCCGGCAGCGCCCAGCTTTTCTTCAGCGTGTAGCGGCTGGCGTCAAGGCTGATGACCTTGCCGGATTCACGCTGTGAAATATAAATTTCGTGGCGTTTCTTATTGAACTGCACCGCCAGCGAATCGCCGACGTCGAGCTGTTTAAGCAGCTTGCCGCTGTGGATATCCAGCACCAGAGTGGTTTTCGCTTTCGAGTTGTCGGTCACGAACAGACGGCCGGTGTCGCTATCTTCGGCCATATTAAGCAGCAGCGCCGGCTTGTCGCCCAGCGGCTTCCAGCGCTGTTCAATGCGTTGGTTACGCGGGTTGATCACCAGAATTTCACCGCTGCCGTTAGCGGCGTACACGCGACCGGTTTGCGCTGAGTAGTGCAGGCCGGTCATCCACTTACCGGTATTTTTAATCCGCGTTTTCAGCTTCAGGGTAGTGGCGTCAACCACCCAGATTTGCGCCGGGTCGGCGACCGCGCCAACGTAGAGAGTATTATTCAGCAACAGCAGCTGACGGGCCCCATAAGGGCGACCTTTTTCATTGCGCTCGCTGAACAGCAGGCGGTTTTTTACCTTGCCGGTGGCGGTGTCGATAGCGCTGATGCCGCCGTCCAGCGAATTGCTGACATACAGCGTTTTACCCTCCGCAGAGAGCTGTAAAGCGAAGTTTTTCAGATCGGTATGCGTCAGGCCGATGGTATTGAGGGTGTACGGATCCAGTGTGTAAACCGCCCCGCCCTGTACATTTTTAAAGCCTTCAGCGCTGGCGACGTACAGCGCATCACCCTGCGGGCTTAACGCCATCTCGTACAGCCCTTCCGCTAGCTGGCGCTGCAGCGGTTGCGCCACGTTAGGGACTGGCGAGTCGACAACCGGTTGGGAAACGGCAGAGGAATGAGGCGTCGCGCAGCCGCTTAACGCCGCGCTGATGGCCAGCGTCAACGCCGGAAGTGTGTATTTCATTGGATCAACCCTATAAAAAATCAATGACCCGATGGACGCGCAGCGGCCGATATTGTGTGTTTCCAGCCTGCTGTCTTTACGTCACCCTACGCCTTCGCGACTCTTAGTGAACGACTCACTGGCGCAGCTCGAACCTTGCCAAAATTACGAATGAAAAAGAGAATGAGAACTATACTCATTATCTAATATCAAACAAGTCCTGGCGGGCAAAAAAGATAATCTGCTGATTTTTTTTACGGCAATGGCGGATTAGGAGGGGAAGAAAGGATCCGTGACGGGAAAAGCGTCCCGGAAGCGATGCCGTGCACCGCCCGGGTTGCAGGCCAGAAGGCACACAATGTGTTGCCTATCTGGCGCAAAGCGACACATGACAGCGCTATGTCGCTGAACGGCGATTAATAGCGCACCATCACCGACTTCAGCTCCGTATAATCATCGATAAACGCGCTGCCGAATTCGCGCCCGATGCCCGAGCCCTTCATGCCGCCGAACGGTACCGCCGGGTCGAGGAAGGTATGCATATTGACCCATACGATGCCGGCCTCAATCGCCTCCGAGTAGCGTAGCGCCTGACGAATATTATCCGACCAGACGCTGGCCGCCAGGCCATACGGTGAGGCATTCATCCGCGCCAGCGCCTCTTCTTCACTGCGATAGCCGATAAAACTGCACACCGGACCGAAGGTCTCCTCGCGCATCAGGGTGCTCTCTTCGCTGCGCACTTTGACCGCGGTCGGCTGCAGGAAATAGCCCTCCCCCGGCAGCGCTTCGCCGCCGCAGACGATGGTATCGCCCTCGTCGCGGGCGGTCTGAATGAGCCGCAAAACTTTGTCATACTGCTGGCGGTTGGCCAGCGGCCCCATCAGCGTCCGTTCATCCAGCGGCGACCCCGGCGCAAAAGCGCTGAGCTTGTCTTTCAGCAGCGCCAATACCGCATCCAGTTTTCCCTGCGGCAGATAAAAACGTTCCGCAGCGGCGCAAATCTGCCCCTGGTTCAGGTAGCCAGCTTCAATAATGCCGTTGACCATCGCCTCCGGCGTCAGGTCATCGAGGAACAGCGCGGCGTTTTTCCCCCCCAGCTCAAGGGTCACCCGTTTACCTGACGCACTGGCCGACTGCTGGACTTTTTCACCGGTGGCCACCGAGCCGGTAAAGCTCACCTTGGCGCAGGCCGGATGCGTAATCAGCCGCTGGGCAATCTCGCCGCCGGGGCCGTTGACCACGTTAATCACCCCATCCGGGATACCCACCGCTTTTGCCAGCTCCGCCACGCGCAGCAGCGTCAGCGGCGTATATTCGCTCGGCTTGAGGACGATGGTGCAGCCGCAGACCAGGGCCGCCGCCAGCTTCCAGATGGCAATCATGATGGAGAAGTTCCACGGCACGATGCCAACCACCACCCCAAGCGGCTGGCGGCGGGTAAAGGCGGTATATTTCTCCCCGGCCATCGATGGCAGCGAGACATCCAGCGTTTCACCGGTGACTTTCCCCGCCCAGCCGGCGAAGTAGCGCAGGAACGCCACCGACTGGTCCAGCTCGAGCATCCGCGCCAGCGTGATAGTTTTGCCGGAACAGAGACTTTCCAGCTGCGCCAGCGCTTCGCGATGCTCTGCCAGCGTGTCCGCCAGCTTCAGCAGCAGCGCGCCGCGCGCCAGCGTCGGCATCTCGCGCCACTGACTAAACGCCTGGCGGGCGCTCTCCATAGCGCGATCCGCCTGGTCACTATCCGCCGCGGTGACCTCGGCAATCGCCCGCCCGGTCGCCGGGTTGATCACCGCGAACGGCGCGCCGCGGCCCGCCTCACGTTGACCGGCAATAAACTGCCCGTGCGGCTGGCGTAAGAAGGCGGTCACTTCCGCCAGTAAGGTTATCTCGCTCATCGTCAGCACCCGTTTTTCAGCAAAGTTAACCCATCACAGCACGGCTTCCCGCCGCAGCCTATCGTTCTAAAGAACGTCATTCTTCCGGACGATATTCAACGCCCGCGCGGCGTGCTGTGATGAGGGTCTTGAGCCAGGCAAGACCACAGGGTAACGCGATGAACATCAAGATCGATGCGCTGAACTACTACGGCGCGACGAAGAAATATCACCTCCATTTCCCGGCGCTACGGGAAGATATTGAAGCCGATGTGGTAATTATCGGCGGCGGCTTCTCTGGCATTAACACCGCCCTTGAGCTGGCGGAACAGGGGATCACCAACGTGGTGGTGCTGGAGGCGCGCCATCTCGGCTACGGCGGCACCGGGCGCAACGGCGGCCAGGTGATGGCCGGTATCGGCCACGATATCGAAGCGGTAAAAAAGCACGTCGGCAAAGAGGGGCTGGAGACGCTGTTTAAAATCGCCAACCTCGGCGCGGGCATCATTCGCGAACGCATCCGCAAATATAACATCGACGCCGATTTCGTGCCCGGCTACGGCTATCTCGCCTATAACCAGCGACAGCTTAAAACGCTGCGCCAGTGGGAGAAGGAGTTTAAAGCCGCTACCCCGGATGAAGAGATCGAACTGTATACCGGAAAAGAGGTGCAGCAGGTGGTGGGCTCCGAGGTCTACTGCGGCGCGCTGAAACATATGGGCGGCGGCCAGATCCATTCACTCAATATGCTGCTCGGTTCGGCGCAGGCCGCCCATTCGCTGGGGGTGAAGATTTTCGAATCCTCGCCGGTGGTGGAAGTGAATTACGGCAAACAGGTGCGGGTACGCACCGCGATGGGCAGCGTCAAAGCCGCCAAACTGCTGTGGGCCTGCGACAGCTTCCTCAACAATATGGAGCCGGAGATCTACAACAAGACGCTGGTCACTTACTCCTACCAGGTGTCGACCGAGCCGCTCTCCGATGAACTGATCGAACGCATCAGCCCACTGCGCGGCGCCTTCAGCGATATTCGCCCGGTAATTAACTACTACCGCGTCACCCGGGAAAACCGCCTGCTGTTCGGCAGCGCCACCCGCTTTGTGGAGTATACGCCGAACGATTTCGCCGCCTGGAACCGCACCTTGCTGGCGGAGGTCTTCCCCTATCTCAGGGATGTGAAGATCGATTTTGCGTGGGGCGGGCCGATGGCCTGTAGCGCCAATCTGTTCCCGCAGATCGGCACCCTACGCGATCACAACAACGTCTTTTACGTCCAGGGGTACTCCGGCTTCGGCGTCACCCCGTCGCACATCGTGTGCAAAATCCTCGCCGAAGGGATCAACGGCGGTTCCGACCGCTATCGCCTGCTGAGCAGCATCCCCCACGCGACCATCCACGGTCGTGACAGTCTGCGCTTGCTATTAGTCACGGCCGGAAAACTGATGCATCAAACCGCCGGTTTCTGGAAAGGCCGGAGTTAACCAGGAGAACGCTATGCACGCTTTTAAACTTAAACACCCGGTACCTGATCTGCAGCCGATCGGCAGCGTCAGCCTGCTCGGCGCGACGCCGACCGCCGGCGACCCCCCGGGAGGGGGCGGGGGGG
>NZ_GL882779.1:0-4509 GCF_000195655.1 Klebsiella sp. MS 92-3 | reverse complement strand
GGCGCGCCGCCGCCCGCCGGCGACCCGCAGGTAGCGGGCGCGATGATCTACGGCGAGCCGCAGGACGCCTTTACCTGCGGACTGTTTTCGTCCACTGAGGGGAGCTTTACCATGACCTATCCGTTTACCGAGCACGCCACCGTGCTGGAGGGCGAAGTGGAGCTGACCGTCGCCGGCGGCGAGCCGCAGCGCTTTGCGCCGGGTGACAGCTGGTTTGTTAAACAGGGCACCGAAGTGGAGTGGAAAATTCTGACGCCGCGCTTTGTGAAGCACTACCTGGCGAACGTCGAGACCCGCTAACAAACTGATAATGCCCGGCGGCGCAGGGAGCGCACAGGGGGACTCGGAGGCGGCGCATTACGCCTTCTCCGGGCTACCAAATCGCACAGCGCTGTAGCCCCGGTAAGCGGCAGCGCCACCGGGGGGTTTGAGGCCAAATTAAAGGCAGGCCGCACGGACCGTAGGCCGGATAAGGCGCAGCCGCCATCCGGCAGAAACAGGCGCAACGTGGCAAGACGGATGGCCCCGGTTTTCGGGGTCATATTATTTATCCGCCGCGACATTCATCGACTGCGTCACAGAATCATGCGCCGCCCTCCACCTTCCGGACGATATTCGTTGAGCAGGATGCCCGCCTAAATTATGACTATCCGGGAGTGGCGCTGGCTATTCCCTGCCCTACCCCATTATTGTGCAGAGGTTGACTATGTTTAGTAACAGACTCGCCAGCCATCTTGAGCGCGGCGTCGTCGGCTTCCCGACCACCCTCGCCAGCTCCGTCGGGCTGATCATGGCCAGCCCGGTGATCCTGACGGTCACCAGCGGCTTCGGCATGGGCGGCGATACCTTCGCGCTGGCGGTGCTGCTGGCCTTTATTATGATGCAGGCGCAGGTCACCACCTTTGCCGAGGCGGCGACGCTCATTCCCACCACCGGTTCGGTGTACGACTATATCTCCTGCGGCATGGGCCGCTTCTTCGCTATCACCGGCGCGCTGTGCGCCTACTTGATCGTCCATATCTTCGCCGGGACGGCGGAGACGATCCTGGCGGGCATTATGGCGCTGGTGAACTTCGAGTCGATTAACGCCCAGATGGCCGCTCACCAGAATACCTGGATGGTGGGCGTCGGCATGGTGGTGATTTTCGGCTTGCTCAACGCCATCGGCGTGGAAATCTTCGGCAAGGTCGAAGTGATGCTGACCTTCGGCATGTGGACCACGCTGACCATTTTCGGCCTGTGCGGCATTTTTATGGCGCCGGTGACTCATCTTTCCGGCTGGTTCGGCACGCCGCTGAACGTTAGCGATATCAACGGCCTGTTCGGCTATATCGGCATGGCGATGTTTATGTTCGTCGGTTGCGAACTGGTGACGCCGATGGCGCCGGAGATCAAACAGGCCCACCGCACCATACCGCGGGCGATGGCGCTGGGCCTGCTGGGGGTCGCCAGCTGCATGTTTATCTACGGCGCGGCGATCAACCGCCAGGTGGAGAATACCGTGCTCGACGCGGCCAACAACGTCCATCTGCTGGATACACCGATGGCGATCCCGGCCTTCGCCGAACGGGTGATGGGCCACGCCGGCCAGTACTGGCTGGGGGTCGGGCTACTGTTGGCCGGCTGCGCCACCATCAATACGCTGATGGCCGCCGTGCCGCGTATTATCTACGGCATGGCGCTGGACGGCGCGCTGCCCCGTTTCCTGACCTGGCTGCATCCGCGCTTTAAGACGCCGGTGATCGCCATTGCCATCGGGGTGGCGATCCCCTGCCTGCACGCCTGGTATCTGAACGGCGATCTGGACCGCATCGTGCCGCTGATCCTCGCCGCGGTCTGCGCCTGGGGCGTCGCCTATCTGCTGGTTACTCTGTCGGTGGTGATGCTGCGCATTCGCCGCCCGGACCTGCCGCGCGCCTACCGCTCGCCGTGGTTCCCGCTGCCGCAGATTATCTCCAGCGTCGGGATCATCATCGCTATCGTCAATATCACGCCGCCCGGGATGGACAGCCGCCAGGTGCTGGTGCCGTTCGGCATAATGCTCGGCCTGACCGCCGCTTACGCCCTGTTCTGGACGGTGTGCGTGCAGCGCGTCAATCCGTTCAAGCCGCTGGTAGTGGAAGAGGTGGTGGAGCGCGCCATCAACAATTATGAAAAACAGACCCGCGGGGAGATGACGCCAGATGTCCTCCGTCCCCTGGTTTGAAACGCCGTTAATGAACGCGGTGCAGCGCGATCTGGCGGGCTGGCCCAGTGAAAAGCTGAGCGAACGCAGCGCGCTGCTGCGCTTGAACGACGCCACCGCCGTCACCTTCAGCGTGCGTCAGAAGCGGCTGTTTATGGCCAGCATTCACAGCTGCGAGTTTGTCGTCGAGGGGCCGGTGACCCGGCCCGCTCGCGGCAAGATCCGCGCCCACCAATCCGGCTGGCTAAAACGCCTGCCAATCCGCTTTATCGGCAGTAAAGAGAGCGCGGAACTCGCCGGCTATCTCAACGGTTTTCCTAACCTCCAGCAGACCTTAAGCGAGCTGGATTACCGCCGCTTTTCGCTGACCTTTGATAGTAGCGGCTGGCGCTGCAGCATTGAACCCTGGGCCGCCAGCGAAGTGGTCTGTAAAATGCCGCCGCTGCGCCGTTATCTGCGGCTGGAAGCGCAGCAGCGGATGCTGCTGCTCAGCGTGCTGGCGATGGTTAATCAGGCGGTAAGTCAGTGGATGCATGAGTGAGCCGGATGCCCGCGCCATCACGCGCCGATCAGACTCTCCAGAGGAATGCCGAACTGTGCGTGAAGCCGGCGAATCATCGGGAGCGTCAGGTTGCGCGTACCATTGAGAATTTCATACACGCGATTCGATTTACCAATCGCCGGCTCCAGATCTTTGACGGTCAGCCCCTGCTGCTCCATGCGAAACTTGATCGCCTCTATCGGCGTCGGCGGCTCGATGGGATAGTGCTTTTTTTCATATTCAGCAATCAGCAGGCACATCACCTCAAAAAAATCCCCTTCCGGCGTGTCCGGCGCAGGTTCATTATCAAAAAAAGGTTCAACCGCGCGTAACGCGGCCTCGTAATCTTGTTCAGTGCGGATAGGCTTCACATTAATCATTTACTTCCTCTCTATCGTCTCAGCGTTTATCTCGTCATATTCCTTATGCGAACCGATAAACTTAACGAACACCCACCCCCGCAGATAAGCAACGGCTACGATTAACCGGTAATCATTTCCTTTAATGTTGAATACCACCCGCTTATTTTTCAGAATACTTGCGCTGCGGTATTGGTCCTTTATCTCCGCCGGGGTTTTCCAGTCTGCTTTTGTCGCTTCGTCTACCCAGGCCTTTAGCGGTTGTTCAGCGTCGGGATTCTCCGCCCAGAAGTCCCTTAAGGTTTTCACTGAGATTATCTTCATGGGCAGAGACTAGTCCCATTTCGGGACTAAGTAAAGTAAAAGTCCCATATTGGGACTTTAGGGATCAACGTGAGCGTGAGCGACTATTGCAGGCCAAACTGCTGCGCCAGCCGATCGATGGCCTGGCGCTGGAACTGCGCGAATGCGGCGCGCGGCTGCTGCTGCTGAATAAATTCCAGCAGCGGATCCTGGACCTCGGTGCGGATGCCGCTCAGGGCTTCCATCACCGCCAGGCCGCAGAACGGCACGTAGGATTCGGCGTAGCCGCCCTCGTGCACCATCACCAGTTTCCCGCCGCACAGGCGATCCGCCGCCTGCTGGACCTGTTCGGTCATCGCCCGGAAGCTATCGCTGTGCAGCTGCATCCGCGCTAATGGATCCATGGCGTTGGCGTCATAGCCGCAGGCGATGATGATCAGCTCCGGCTCAAAACGCGCCAGCGCCGGAATAACGATAGTTTCCAGCGCATAGCGCCAGCTGTCATCCCCCGCCCCGGCCAACAGCGGAATATTGATGTTGTAACCTTCGCCCGCGCCCACGCCGCGATCGTCCTCGCCGGCGTAGCCCGGCGGGAAGCAGCCGTCCTGATGCAAGGAGATAGTCAGTACGTCGTCGCGCTGCAGGTAGATATGCTGGGTGCCGTTACCGTGGTGAACATCCCAGTCAATGATCGCCACCTTGCCCAGCCCCAGCTGCGCTTTCGCTCGCTCGACGGCAATGGGAATATTGGCGAGGAAACAAAATCCCATCGACTGGTCCGGCAGGCAGTGGTGTCCGGGCGGGCGCGACAGCGAATAGGCGTTATCCAGCTCCCCCTTCAGCACCGCTTCCACCGCCGCACAGGCCAGCCCGGCGGAAAGACAGGCGATTTCATAACTGCCCGGCCCCAGCGGCGCCTCTTTGCCGAGCATGCCGCCGCCGTTATCGCTTATCGCCTTGAAGCGCTCCAGATAGCTGTCGGGGTGGATCCGCCGCAGGTCCTCAAGGCTCGCCGGCGCCGCGCTGCGCAGCGCCAGCTGCGGCGTCAGCCCGGAGACATCCATCAGGTTTTTCATCCGCCGTTTGGTCTCTGGCGATTCAGCATGACCGCCGCCCGCCGG
>NZ_GL882778.1:0-3971 GCF_000195655.1 Klebsiella sp. MS 92-3 | reverse complement strand
CTGGGACCACGGTCCCACCTGCATCGTCGGCACATTATTAGTTAGGGATAACGGTTCAATCAATGCCTGTCACGAACAGGTATTGGCTTGTCGCCAGCAACCCGATGAGCGGAGTAATCACGCAGCAGGGCGGCTATTACAGGCGATGGTGAAAGCTCTATTGGGATCTGAACGAAGCATGTTGAGTGAAATTTGCAAAATTTCGCAGAGTATGCAGCTTAATCTTTAAGTTTCCGCCGGCATTTTTAAAGCCAGCTACCGACGCTGCGCGTTGGCCGGCCCTTCGTCCGGCGGGTAACCAGTACCGGCCGATCTTACGACCCTGGATGAACATCATCCCGTCAGCAGCGTCTCCACTGTGATGTCGTTTTTCACACTGTGCGATCACAAAATAGAACGGGGAGGGACAACATATGGTAGGAAAAGCAACTGCCAGAGACACAATATATTGATTATCCACAGTAACGGGGGATAACCGTGTGGGTAACATATTGAAAGTCCGTCACGTTATCGTATTAATTGACTTTGTAGACACCACTGGACCATAAAAAGAATCCGGGGGAATCATCACAGCGCATAAACATACCGTTTGTTTTTGGGGGACGGCAAGAGGCCCCTGTTATCCAGTGCGCCGTAAAACCCCGACCTTCAGGGCGGGGATATAAGGCGCGGTTTTCCGACTAACTTCGGTTAAAATAGCCTCATGAAACGACTTCAAGCCTTCAAATTCCAGTTAAGACCGAATGGTCAGCAGGAGCGCGATATGCGGCGCTTCGCTGGGGCTTGTCGCTTCGTCTTTAACCGTGCGCTGGCGCTTCAAAACGAAAACCATGAAGCGGGGAACAAATATGTTTCCTACACCAAAATGGCTTCATGGCTCATTGAGTGGAAATCACACCCTGATACCCAGTGGCTAAAAGACACGCCATCACTGCCGTTGCAGCAGTCGCTCAAAGATCTGGAGCGCGGCTACAAGAATTTCTTCCAGAAGCGTGCAGCATTCCCTCGTTTCAAGAAACGCGGCCAAAACGATGCCCGCAAGGCGTGAAGCTCGATCAGACCAACAATCGTATATCGCTTCCTAAGTTGGGCTGGATACGCTATCGCAATAGCCGTGAAGTCATCGGCGAAGTTAAAAACGTCACGGTCATCCAGTCATGCGGCAAATGGTACGTTAGCATCCAGACGGAATACGAAGTGCCTGAACAGGTTCATAAGGCAGCGTCAATGGTCGGTTTGGACGCCGGAGTCACGAAACTTGCCACGCTTTCTGATGGCACCGTATACCAGCCAGTCAACAGCTTCAAAGCAAGCCAGCGTAAGCTGGCTATGCTTCAACGGCAGTTAAGCCGCAAAGTTAAATTCAGTGCCAGTTGGCAGAAACAGAAGAAAAAAATCCAGCGTCTGCACTCACACATTGCCAATATCCGGCGCGACTACCTTCACAAAGTCACCAGTGAAATCAGCAAAAACCACGCGATGATCGTCATTGAGGACTTGAAGGTCAGTAACATGTCGAAATCGGCAAAAGGTACGGCAGAGCGGCCCGGACGAAACATCAGAGCCAAATCAGGCTTAAACCGTTCGATACTGGATCAGGGCTGGTACGAAATGCGCAGACAGCTTGAGTACAAGCAGCTCTGGCGTGGTGGTCAGGTACTGGCGATACCTCCGGCATACACAAGCCAGCGTTGTGCCTGCTGTGGTCATACGGCGAAAGAAAACCGTCAAACGCAAAGTAAATTCGTGTGTCAGGTATGCGGCTATACCGAGAACGCCGATATCAACGGAGCACGTAACATTTTAGCGGCAGGACATGCCGTGCTTGCCTGTGGAGGGATGATACAGTCGGGCCGCCCGCTGAAGCAGGAACCCACCGAGGCGAGTCAGGCTCCGGTCTGAACGCTGTAGGAATCCTCGCCCTTCAGGGCGGGGAGGATGTCAACAATTGCACCAGGTCTTTTTCGTCCAGCGCATCGAGCATTTGTTCATACAGAGCCGCGGGCACACAATAAAAAACAGGGCGGTTGCGGTCAATAATCGCGACCGGGTAGCCGCCGCCGGCACTGGCGGTGGCCACCGGATCGTTTTTAAGTTCTCAGACGCTGGCAGTCACATCACACAGAATGATGTTTGTCATGGTTCCCTCCTGAGACAAGTCATCTGTATGATCGGTAAAGTAAGCTCTGGCGGCAAGTCCCGTCTGTCATTTCGACGGTCAGAAACGGGCAACCGGCAGCTCCTTCCAGCGGGTGGTATATGCCGGTGACAGCATCTCCCGTTTCATCTGCCAGTCCGGCGCAATACCCCGTCCGGCAAACCAGACTTTCCCGAGTCCGGAATGATTAATGCCGTCGAGTACCTTCATCAGCGCATCGCTGTGCGGCCGTGGCTGCACGTCATCGAACAGATTCAGCTGCGCGACGCCGTTCGGACTGAAATCATTGAGCATTATCCCCGCTTTTGCGTAGCGGTGGCCATCGAGCCAGATCCTGTCCAGAGACCTGACCGCTGCCGCGATAATGTCCCGGGTGTCACGGGTAGGGGTGTTCAGTTTTTCCGTGGCCACGTTACCGTAATACGGCTCATTAACCGCAAAAGGGGATGTCTTGATGAAGGTGCTGATATGCCGGCAGTACTGTCGCTCACCGCGCAACTTTTCCGACGCGCGCTCGGCATACTGGCAGACGGCCTGGCGCATTTCTTCGTAGGTGGTGATCCGCTGCCCGAAGCTACGACTGCAGACAATCTGCTGTTTCGGCGGCGGCGCTTCCTCCAGTGAAATGCAACTCTCGCCGTTCAGCTCACGTACCGTGCGCTCCAGCACTACGTTGAAGTTTTTCCGGATAAATGTGGGGTTCGTCAGCGACAGCTGCAGGGCGGTGGTGATCCCCATAACGTGCAGCTTTTTCGCTATCCGGTTCCCCACGCCCCAGATTTCTTCCACCGGCTGCAGGCTGAGTAATTTTGCCGTTCTGCGTGGATTTTCGGGCGACAGCGCCAGTACCCCCCTGAATTGTGGCCATTCCTTTGACGCCCACTGCGCCGATTTGGCCAGTGTTTTTGTGGCGCCGAAGCCGACACCGATCGTCAGTCCGGTTCCACTGAGAACATGCCCACGCAGCTGCCTGCCAAAATCCTCCAGATCCATACAGTGGCCAATTCCCCGGGCATCCAGGAAACATTCGTCAATTGAGTATTGTTCGACGCGGGGCGACAGCTCTTCCAGCAGGGCGACCACACGGTTACTCAGGCTCGCGTAGAGCTCGTAGTTGCTGGAAAAAACGTACAATTTTTCAGGAAACTGCGCCTCTTTGAGCTGGAACCAGGGGGTTCCCATCTTTATACCCAGCAGTTTGGCTTCAGCACTCCGGGCAATAACGCAGCCATCGTTGTTACTGAGAACGACGACAGGTTTGCCGCGCAAATCCGGCCTGAAAACCTTCTCGCAACTGGCGTAGAAGGAGTTGACGTCAGCCAGGGCGAACATCAGTCTGCCCTCCGGGTTTTATGAATGAAGGCTGTCACCACGCCGAAAATTTGCAGCGTTTCCGGATCCGGGTACAGGGAAGGGAAGTCCGGGTTCATCGCCTGCAGGGCTGGCCGCGGCGTCAGAAGCAGGCGTTTTACCGTAAATTCACCCTCAATTTCCGCGATAACAATATCCCCGTGCCGCGGCTGTTCTGCTTTATCCACGACCAACAGATCGCCGGAATAGAGGCCAATATCAGTCATTGAGTTGCCAATCGCCCTGACAAAATAGGTGGAGTGGCGCCGGTGAATGCAGTACTCATTCAGATCCAGTTCAGACTCAGTGTAGTCTGATGCCGGTGACGGAAAACCCGCAGGGCATCGCTCTGTGAACAAAGGAATTTTTACTATGCTGGCTTCTGATACTGCAGGAATGAACTTCATCGTTTTTTTCCTCGCTTAAAGCTGTATATATATACAGTGTGCGCCGGGAGACCGGT
>NZ_GL882777.1:612-4165 GCF_000195655.1 Klebsiella sp. MS 92-3 | reverse complement strand
GCCTGATGGCGCTTCGCTTATCAGGCCTACATTAAGTGGCGACGCTAACGAATGATATTGCGTACATCCCAGGCCGGGTCAGACGCAGCCGCCACCCGGCATCATTGTGACATTAAGCTTTGACGATAAACACAGCCCGGAAACTTCCGGGCCGCGGGGGTGGGAATTACAGCTTATCGAGCAGCTTTTTGGCATCGTTGCCGTCTTTGCTGCCTTTATTACGCTCAACCCAGTCGTTGAGGCGCTGCTTCGCTTCATCCTGCAGCTGTTTGCGCAGGATCTGGTCGACCTGCAGACTGTAGCTCAGCGACTGCCACTCGCCGTAGATGCGCAGCGGGATAGCGGTCTGTTTCAGGCGGTCGATAAGCTTGCCCTCCCCTTTCCAGCCGCCGAGCACGCGCACGTTGAAGCGCATATCGCAGTTCTCTTTCTGCAGATCGAGCCGTCCTTCGCCGGTCATCGCCATCACGTCGGACTGCCCCTGCAGGCGGTTCAGCGTCACCAGCCCGTTATCCAGCGTCAGCCGGCTGCTCACGGAATCCAGGCGGGTGGCATTGTCGTAATTTTCCTGCGCCCGCACGTTGGTGCTGCGCTCCACGGCCTGCTGCACCAGCTGCTGGAAGTTCAGCCCTTCGGTGCGGGTATCGGCCATCTGGAGCTGAGCCTGTCCCTGCCAGTGGCGACGGAAATCATCAGCGTCAATGCGCGTTCCGGAAAATTCGCCGCTCAGCGACAGCTTGCCGGTCAGGTTTAAGGAATAGTTAAAGGCTTTGATCAGCGAACCGATCTCCACATTCTGCAGCGCCGGCTGGAACGTCGCCAGCGGCGTGTCGCCGCGGGCATCCAGGGTGCCAGGGAGAGAGAGCTGCCCGCCGTCAAGATTGCCCTGCATTTTGCTGACCGTCAGCAGCCCCTGCTGGTTGCTGATTTCGCTCTGCACCTGGGTGAAGTTCAGACCGCGCCACTGCAGCTGGTCGGCGCTCAGGGCCATTCGGCCGTTGAAGCCGCGCAGGCTCTGGTAATCTTCGCGCTCATCGCTGTCGGCGATCACCGGGCGCAGCGGCCGTGTCTGACTCTGGCCCTGCTGACTGGCGCTACTGTCCGTCGCCGGGGATCTTTGCGCCAGCAGACTATCGAGATCGAGAGTGGTGGCGTGCAGATCCAATGACCAGTCCGGGCGATCCCCCAGCACCACGCTGCCGCTGCCGGTAACGGTGCTGCGGTTAGCCATCAGATTCAGGTTGTCAAAACGCAGGGTCTTATCATCTTCCTGCCAGCTGGCCTGCAGACTTCCCTGACCATTAATGCCGTCCGGTGGGAGCTCGGCGCCGCGCAGCTGCCAGCTAAGCTGGGTAAAGTCGGCTTTTAAGGAGTGCGGATAATCGCCGCCCTGCACGGTGGCGGAGAAGTTCAGCGCCAGGTCGCGCTGGTCGCGGTTCACCCGGCCGGAGAAATCCACGGTGGCCCGGTGATTCTCATCCTGCTCCATCTGCAGACGGATATCGCGCACGGTCACCTGCTCGCCGTTCTCATGCTGGAAGAAGAGCACGCTGTCGGCCACCTGCAGCTGACGCACATCGTAGGACCATCCTCGATCCTCCTGGGCCAGCGGCAGGGTGTTGTCATGCGGCACCACCGGCGCTGAGCTGTCGCGAACCGCCTCGGTTTTCGGGGTCAGCTGGATCACCGCGCCCTTGAGCATCACCTGCTTCACCTGCAGCTGATGCGAGAGCAGCGGCAGCAGCGCCACGTCGAGGCGCATATTGTCGGCGCGGATCACCGGCTCTTCGGCGCCTCTGGCGGTCAGCGTCATCCGTCCGCTGAGAATGCTGAGCTGCGGCCAGACGTGCCAGCGCAGCGGGCCATCAAGGTCAAGCTGATAACCGCTGCGCTCTGCCACCTCATGCACCATATAGGCGCGAAAATCGTTGGGATTGACCAGCAATACCAACGAGGTAAGCCCGGCGACAATGACCGCCAGCAGGATCATCAGCGTTGTCAGTATTCGTCTCATGGCACCCTCAGCAACACCCCGTTGACGTTATCAATCCTTGTCGATTCGGCTCGCCACCGCGCCCTGCTGGTCGCGATATTTGGCGTCTTCACGGCGGTTATACGGCCGGGCCGCCGGGCCCGATAACGGTTCAAAGCTCAGCGCGCCGATGGGCATCCCCGGGCGTAGCGCCAGCGGCAGCTTGCCGGAGTTGTAAAACTCAAGCACGATGCAGCCGGACCAGCCTGGGTCGATACGGTGCGCGGTAACGTGCACCATCAGCCCCAGGCGCGCCAGCGAGGAGCGTCCGTCCAGCCAGCCTACCAGGTCGGCAGGCAGGGTGACAGACTCGTAGGTCACCGCCAGCGCCAGTTCGCCCGGATGCAGGAAAAAGGCTTCCCCTTCCGGCAGGACGATCTCTTCGCTCATCACGCGGTCCAGCGCGGCGCTGACCTCGGCCTTCGGGCCGCTTAAATCGATAAACGGCGCCGTGTGACCACGGAAGGTGCGGAATTTATTACCCAGCCGTACATCAACCGTCGCGCCATTAATACGCTCAACGGGCGGACGCGGATTGATGGCGAGTCGCCCTTCATCCAACCAGGCTTCGATATCTCGGTCACACAGACGCATGGGCTTTCTCCTTATAAGGCTGCTTCCCGCACGCTTCGCGGCGGAGAGGGCAACAGGGCTACTCTTTGCACGTTACACAATTCGGCCAGGTTATTCAAAGAACTGACTGATTTTGGCCTTCAGAATATCAATAGCGATGCGGTTTTTGCCGCCGCGCGGCACGATGATGTCGGCATACTGCTTCGACGGTTCAATAAACTGCAGGAACATCGGGCGCACGGTTTTCTGATACTGGGCCATCACCGAGTCCATGGAGCGGCCGCGCTCGTTAACGTCGCGCTTAATACGGCGCATCAGGCAAATATCGAGAGGGGTGTCGACGAAAATAGAGAAGTTGAGCTCGTTACGCAGGCGCGCATCGGTCAGCAGCAGGATCCCTTCAAGGATAATCACCTTCTTCGGCTCGACGTGAATGGTGTTCGGCGTGCGGGTATGCTCGACGTAGCTATATACCGGCAGTTCAATCGGCTGGCCGCTTTTCAGCATCTGCAAATGCTGGAACAACAGACTGTGGTCCATTGAGCTCGGGTGGTCATAGTTGGTTTTGACGCGCTCTTCCATCGACAGATGGCTTTGATCTTTGTAATAGCTGTCTTCCGGAATGACGCCAATATGTTCGTCGCCAACTTGTTCACGCAATTCGCGATAGAGAGTACTGGCGATAAGACTTTTGCCAGAAGCCGATGCGCCGGCGATGCCTACAATGACGCACTGATGGGACATATCAGTCATAAATTTTTGCGACCTGATTAACCTGGATAGAGATGGAGGGTGGCGGCGGACCGCCAAACGCGGCAATTATAGGGATTTCAGCGTCCCGATACCAGTGGTATGCGCCCCGGGCGGCTATTCCGCCGCCGGCGCCCAGTCATCGGTATACCAGATATGCAACAGCGCGTAGGATCGCATCGGCTGCCAGCGGCGGGG
>NZ_GL882777.1:0-483 GCF_000195655.1 Klebsiella sp. MS 92-3 | reverse complement strand
GGGGGGGGGGGCGGCCGGGGTCATTCCCGGAAAGCGCTGTTTAATCAGGTAATCATCCGGCAAAAAGATATCTTTCGCCTGCCAGCCGCGCAGGGCAAAGTAGTTTGCCGTCCAGCGGCCAATCCCGGGCAGGGTCTGCAGTTGACGCAGCCCGGCGTCAATATCCGCCGGCGCCGTCAGGGGCAGCTCGCCGCTGAGCGCCGCCCGGGCGAGGTGGATCAGCGCCTCCGCGCGTCGCAGCGGCATCCCCAGCGCCTTAAGCGCCTGCGGATCGGCCCGGGACAGGGCCTCTGGCGTCGGGAACAAAACAGAGCCGGGCGCCTCCGCCAGCGGTTCGCCCCAGCCAGCCGCCACTTTGGCGGTGAGCCGGGCGGCCATCGCCACGCTCACCAGCTGGCCCAGCACCGCCCGCACCGCCTGCTCGAAGGCATCCAGCGCCCCCGGCCCGGCCCGCCCCCCCCCCCCCCCCCCGCGCGGCCGGCG
>NZ_GL882776.1:22910-24459 GCF_000195655.1 Klebsiella sp. MS 92-3 | reverse complement strand
GAACCCCGGTCGGGGGTTCTCATCCCCCCCTGTGGAGAATATAAAAGAAAAGAGCCCGTACTTTCGTACAGGCTCTCATCTCGAATATGGCGGTGAGGGGGGGATTGACTCGCTTCGCTCGCCCCTGCGGGGCAGCCCGCTTACTGCGTGCGCGGTCTGTCCAACTGGCTGCGCCAGTTGTCGAACCCCGGTCGGGGGTTCTCATCCCCCCCAGCGGAGAATATAAAATAAAAAAGCCCGTACTTGCGTACAGGCTCTCATCTCGAATATGGCGGTGAGGGGGGGATTCGAACCCCCGATACGTTGCCGTATACACACTTTCCAGGCGTGCTCCTTCAGCCACTCGGACACCTCACCATATTGTCTTTCCCGTTGTTGTCGGGAACGGGCGCTAATGTAGGGAAATACGTATCGCCCGTCAATCAACTTTTTGCAAAAAAAGCGCGTTTAGACAAACTTCGAGCAACTTGCTCCTTAAACGTGCGAAATCCGTTTTTTTTGTCGCCAGTAGCTTTTCCCTTTTCGCTCGGGGGAAATTTGTTATGCTGGCAAACCAATAGAAAACAATGAGTAAAATAAGACGCCAGCGTCAATCGGCCAAAGGCGTCTGCTATCAGGAGCCCCTATGGAGATTATTTTTTACCATCCGACCTTTGATACCCAATACTGGATCTGTGAGCTGGAAAAGCAGTTACCCGGCGCGCGGGTGCGCGAGTGGAAAGCGGGCGATAACCGGCCGGCGGACTATGCCCTGGTCTGGCATCCGCCGGTAGAGATGCTGCAGGGCCGGGCGCTGAAGGCCGTGTTCGCCCTCGGGGCAGGGGTGGACTCTATTCTCAGCAAGCTGCGCGACCATCCGGATATGCTGCCGCTGTCGATTCCGCTGTTTCGTCTCGAAGATACCGGTATGGGACGGCAGATGCAGGAGTATGCCGTTAGCCAGGTGCTGCACTGGTTCCGCCGCTTTGATGACTATCAGGCGCTGAAGCTGGCGTCCCGCTGGCAGCCGCTGCCCGAGTACCGCGCCGACGAATTCACCGTCGGGATTATGGGCGCCGGCGTGCTGGGGGCGAAGGTTGCGGAAAGTCTGCAACCCTGGGGGTTCCCGCTTCGCGTCTGGAGCCGTAGCCGCAAATCCTGGCCGCAGGTGCAGAGCTTCGCCGGCCAGGCCGAGCTGGGCGAATTCCTGCAGGGCACTCGCGTGCTGATCAACCTGCTGCCGAATACCGCCGAAACCGCCGGCATTATTAACCAGACGCTGCTGGCGCAGTTGCCTGATGAGAGCTATGTCCTCAACCTTGCTCGCGGCGTGCATGTCGTTGAAGAGGATCTGCTGGCGGCGCTGAACAGCGGTAAGCTCAAAGGGGCGATGCTCGATGTCTTCAGTCGCGAACCGCTGCCGCAGGAGAGCCCGCTATGGGCGCATCCGCGGGTGGCCATGACCCCCCATGTGGCGGCAGTGACCCGTCCAATGGAAGCTATCACCTACATTGCGGAGACCATTAGCCGGCTTGAGCGAGGGGAGCCGGTAAGCGGTCAGGTCGACCGC
>NZ_GL882776.1:11766-22755 GCF_000195655.1 Klebsiella sp. MS 92-3 | reverse complement strand
CCGCGGGGGGGGGGGTTTTTGCTAATCAATAGCCCGGTTTCCTGCTATTCTTGCGGCAAACAGAAGAGGAGAATGTGATGTATCCCGTTGACCTGCACATGCATACCGTCGCCAGCACCCATGCCTACAGCACCCTGCACGATTATATTGCGGAAGCAAAGCGTAAAGGGATCAAACTCTTCGCCATCACCGACCACGGCCCGGACATGGCGGATGCTCCGCACTACTGGCACTTCGTTAATATGCGCATCTGGCCCCGCCTGGTAGACGGGGTGGGGATCCTGCGCGGTATTGAGTCGAATATTAAAAATATTGAAGGCGAGATCGACTGTTCCGGACCGATGTTGACTTCCCTCGATCTGATCATCGCCGGATTTCATGAGCCGGTGTTTCCGCCGCAGGATCGTGACACCCATACACAGGCGATGATAGCCGCGATGGCCAGCGGTAAAGTGCATATGATTAGCCATCCGGGTAATCCGAAATTCCCGGTGGATATCCCGGCGATTGCCGAAGCGGCGGCTCGCTACCAGGTGGCGCTGGAGATTAATAACTCCTCATTCGTATCATCGCGCGTGGGCAGTGAAGACAACTGCCGGGCCATCGCCGCCGCAGTGCGTGATGCCGGGGGATGGGTGGCGCTGGGCTCGGACTCTCACACCGCCTTTACCCTCGGGGAGTTTACCGAATGCCGCAAGATCCTTGATGCGGTCGATTTCCCGGAGGAGAGGATCCTCAACGTTTCTCCGCGTCGCCTGCTTAACTTCCTCGAGTCGCGGGGCATGCCGGCGATCCCGGAATTTGCTGACCTTTAATTTGTATAACTGGAATAACTGAATGAACGAGTTTTCAATCCTCTGCCGCGTGCTGGGTTCGCTGTATTACCGTCAACCGCAGGACCCGCTGCTGGTGCCGTTGTTTACCCTGATCCGCGAGGGCAAACTGGCCGCCAGCTGGCCGCTTGAGCAGGACGAGCTGCTGGCGCGTCTGCAGAAAAGCTGTGAAATGCAATCCCTGGCGACGGACTATAATGCGCTGTTCGTCGGTGAAGCCTGCAGCGTCCCGCCGTACCGTAGCGCGTGGGTGGAGGGTTCCTCGGAAGCGGAAGTTCGGGCTTTTCTGAGCGAACACGGCATCCCGACAGGGGAAGGTCCGGCGGATCATCTCGGCTCGCTGCTGCTGGCCGCCTCCTGGCTGGAGGATCATGCCGCAGAAGACCAGAGCGAGACGCTGGAGCTCCTGTTCGCCGACTATATCCTGCCGTGGTGCGGGACGATGCTGGGGAAAGTCGAAGCCCATGCGCACACGCCGTTCTGGCGCACCATGGCGCCGTTGACCCGCGACGCCATCGCCGCGATGTGGGACGAGCTTCAGGAAGAAGATGAGCAATAATATGTGATGTAAATCACTGTTTGAATGAAACTGAAAGAAAGTTCATTCATATACTGTGTTTTAGATCGCATTCTTCCGGCGCGTATCTGCTAGGATACGCGCCATGAACATACTCTTCGCAATCGCATTAACGACAGGCATCCTCTCCGGGATTTGGGGGTGGGTGGCGGTCGCTCTCGGCCTGCTGAGCTGGGCCGGATTCCTCGGCTGTACGGCCTATTTCGCCTGCCCGCAGGGCGGCTTGAAAGGGCTGGCCATCTCGTCCTGCACGGTGATGAGCGGCGTGGCCTGGGCGTTAGTGATTATCCACGGTAGCGCGCTGGCGCCACAGGTGCAGATCCTCAGCTATATGATGACCGGTGTGGTCGCCTTCCTGATGTGCATTCAGGCGCGACGGACGCTACTGTCGTTTGTCCCGGGCACCTTTATCGGCGCCTGCGCGACCTTCGCGGCAGACGGCGACTGGCGTCTGGTGATCCCTTCCCTGGCGCTGGGTCTGGTCTTTGGCTATGCCATGAAAAATAGTGGCCTGTGGCTGGCGGCCCGTGCGGATAAGCATAAATTGTTCGTCAACGACAACGCCTGATCGGCGGGACGACTAAAAAACAGGACCTTACGGGTCCTGTTTTTTTATCTTCTCGTCACCGGACAAAGCGATAATCTTGCTCCCGCAGGCGAGAATGCCCTAGTATCGGCAGAAAGCCGTATCCACACGCTATGCCGACAGGAGGAGAAATGGCTGTTAAACCTGAGGTAATTCTCGGCGATATTACGACACTTGATGTCGATGTGATTGTTAATGCGGCAAATCCCTCGCTGCTGGGTGGTGGCGGAGTAGACGGGGCCATCCCCCGGGCGGCCGGTCCCGCGCTGCTGGCGGCTTGCAAGCAGGTGCTGCAGCAGCAGGGCGAATGCCCTCCCGGGCATGCGGTAATTACTATTGCCGGCAATCTGCCGGCCAGCGCGGTGATCCACACCGTGGGCCCGGTCTGGCACGGCGGTGACCGCATGGAGGCGCAAACCCTGGCCGATGCTTACAAAAACAGTCTGCAGTTGGCCTCGGCAAACAACTATCGCTCCATTGCGTTTCCGGCGATAAGCACCGGCGTGTATGGCTATCCGAAAGAGGAAGCGGCGGCGATCGCCGTGCGCACCGTCACCGCGTTTCTCACTCGCTATAACCCTCTTGAGCGCGTCCTGTTCGTCTGTTTTGACGAGGAAACGGCGGCTATCTATCGCCGCCTGCTGGCGTCATACCCCTGATTCAACAGAATAGGCTATGATAACCGCCAGTCTTGACGGGAATGATGGGTAGCAGGAGGGAGCAGGGTGTCAGAAGGAAAAGTCCAGCAGAAACAGCAGGCGCGCCGCGCGGAGATCGTTGTCGCTGCGCAAAAATGTTTCGCTGAAAAGGGGCTGCACGGCGCTTCCGTCGCCGATATCGCCCGGGAAGCGGGCCTGAGCGTCGGTCAGCTATATCGCATTTTTGCCAGCAAGGAAGCGATCATCGAAGCGATTGTTAGCGAAATCGTCAACGCCAGAGTCGGGGAGATGATCGATGAGAACCACAATCTGGCGCGTAAAGCGGCGGTTTTGGCCGGCAGGATCCCGACGTCGGCAGCCACCAAAAGCGATAATTATCTGCTGATGGAGATCAATGCCGAGGCCTCGCGTAACCCACGCTTGCGTGAGATCCTGATGCAGGCCGATCGGCGGTTGAAAGAGGAGGGCGGTCGCCTGTCGCAGCGCTACCATCCCGGGCTCAGCGATGCGCGACGCAATGCCGCATCAGAGCTCATCGCCGTTCTGACAGAGGGGGCAGCCTACCGCTGTGAGCTGAGCGCCTCCACCCCGGTCGATAAGGCAGATTTAGAAGCCCTGTACAATATGATTTTCGACCGGCTTTTTGACGAGCAGGCATAATACGGCACGCCTGGCGTGCCGCACAGGCTAATGGTTAGCTGGCCGAGGCTGGGGTTTTGGCCGGTTTGTTCATCGGTTTACCGGAGAACAGGAAACGCAGCAGCGGAATGCGCAGGTGAATTTCATACAGGATCAGGGCAATACCCACCACAAAAACCAACCCGCCAATAAAGCCTAAGGTATTGGACTTAATGACCGGGGTGATCCACGCCCCGTACAGCAGCGTCAGCGGATGGTGCACCAGGTAAATAAACAGCGAAGCATTGACGAAATAGGTTACACGCGCCGACTGGAAGTTCAGCAGGCGATGGCCGAGCGAAAAGACCACATTGACCATCCACAGCCCAAGCACCATGGTGATCACCGATTCCGTTTCATACATCCAGCCGTCGCCGGAGCCGTACTGCTGGTTCAGCCGGTAGGCGATAAATCCCAGCAGCGCCGCTGCGCAGCACCATGGTGACGGGGTGGTAAACATCGCCTTCAGACGCGGATTAATAAAGGTCTGCGCCCCCAGCACAAAGAAGGGAAGATAGAACAGCGTCTGCATCACCACAAAGTTAAACAGACCATTGCTAAGCAGCGGCGGGTAAATCAGGAACAGCGATCGGCGGATCAGCGCGTAAAGCACCCCCAGCGCAAGGAAAATCATCGTTAGCTGGCCCATAGTGACAGTGTCACCAAAGGCTGAGGCACCCCCTGCCGGGCGGCGCGTCAGCCATTTAAACAGCACCACGCCCAGCGAGGTCAGCACCACCAGCACCAGTAAAAACCACAGGTGGGAAATAAGCTCCCACGCCAGGGTGTTAAATTTGTCGTACCCGGAAAGGGTGTGCCAGTTTTCCGCCTTGCCGTTGACGTACTGCAGCATAATAAACTGCGGCAGCGTCAGCAGTGGGATAGCGGTCAGCATCGGAATACCGACCCGTTCGACGCGCACTTTCCACCACTTTTTCAACGGGTAGCGCAGGAACAGCATGTAGGAGAAATAGCCGGAGATGACGAAAAAGACCTGCATCCGGAAGGCATGGATGAAGTCATTAAACAGCGTCAACCACCACGAGGGCTCAGCGCTGTTGACATGCCAGCTGTGGCTGGAATAGATCAGCGAAATGTGGAAAGGGATCCCCAGCAGCATCAGCCAGGCGCGGATGCTGTCGAAGAAATATTCACGCTGTACCGGAGTATTATTCATACGATTCACGACAATCTCAGATAATTCGTCTTATCACTCAAGATGATAACGCTTACATTATCAGCAACCCTACATGAACTCGGGGTACCTGTCTCCAGGATAAGCACGCAAAGTGCAAACGGGATAGCGAACTGTTTATTCCCTGCGCCGCTACGCTGAACAAAGCAGGGATTATGTTGTCGGATTGCCTGAGTTTCCATTAAAATAGATCGGATCGATTTAAGCACACAAAGGGGGAAGTGCTTACTTATATGAAACATAAACCACAGATGATGAAAATGCGTTGGTTAAGCGCAGCCGTAATGTTGTCCCTGTGTACTTCATCTGCATGGGCATTTAGCATTGATGACGTTGCAAAAGAGGCCAAAACGTTAGCCGGGAAAGGCTATGAAGCGCCGAAGAGTAACCTGCCCTCCGCTTTCCGCGACATGAAATACGCGGATTACCAGCAAATTCAGTTTAATCACGATAAAGCTTACTGGAATAACCAGAAAACCCCATTCAAGCTTGAATTTTACCATCAGGGTATGTACTTCGACACGCCGGTCACCATCAATGAAGTGACGGCCACCAGCGTGCGCAAAATTAAATATAGCCCGGACTATTTTAACTTTGGTAACGTTCAGCACGATAAAGACACGGTGAAAGACCTCGGTTTCGCCGGCTTCAAAGTACTGTATCCGATCAATAGCAAAGATAAGAACGATGAGATCGTCAGCATGCTCGGTGCCAGCTACTTCCGCGTGCTGGGTCAGGGTCAGGTTTACGGCCTGTCCGCGCGCGGCCTGGCTATCGATACCGCGCTGCCGTCCGGCGAAGAGTTCCCGCGTTTTCGCGAGTTCTGGATCGAGCGTCCTAAAGCCACCGACAAACGTCTGACTATCTATGCGCTGCTGGACTCCCCGCGGGCAACCGGCGCTTATCGCTTTGTCATCATGCCGGGACGCGACACCGTGGTAGATGTCCAGTCCAAAGTTTACCTGCGTGACAAAGTGGGCAAACTGGGCGTGGCGCCGCTGACCAGCATGTTCCTGTTCGGTTCCAACCAGCCTTCTCCGGCGCTTAACTATCGTCCGGCGCTACACGACTCCAATGGTCTGTCGATCCTGGCCGGTAACGGCGAGTGGATCTGGCGTCCGCTGAACAACCCGAAACACCTTGCCGTTAGCAGCTATGCGATGGAAAACCCGCAAGGGTTCGGCCTGCTGCAGCGCGGCCGTCAGTTCTCGCGCTTCGAGGATCTCGACGATCGTTATGACCTGCGTCCGAGCGCCTGGATCACCCCGAAAGGGGAGTGGGGCAAAGGGAAAATCGAACTGGTTGAAATCCCGACCAACGATGAAACCAACGATAACATCGTGACTTACTGGACGCCGGATCAGCTGCCGGAGCCGGGCAAGGAGATGAACTTCAAGTACACCATCACCTTCAGCCGCGATGAAGACAAGCTGCATGCGCCGGATAACGCTTACGTTATGCAGACCCGCCGCTCTACCGGCGACGTGAAGCAGTCGAACCTGATCCGCCAGCCGGACGGCACCATTGCTTTCATTGTCGACTTCACCGGCGCCGATATGAAAAAACTGCCGGCGGATACCCCGGTCGCCGCCCAGGCGAGTACCGGCGATAACGCTGAAATCGTTGAAAATACCGTGCGTTACAATCCGGTGACCAAAGGCTGGCGAATGATCCTGCGTTTGAAGGTGAAAGATCCGAAGAAAACGACGGAAATGCGCGCCGCGCTGGTTAACGGTGATGACACGTTGAGCGAAACCTGGAGCTATCAGCTGCCTGCCAATGAATAAGATAACAAAGTACATTGACGCATTGCCGCTGTCGGACGCCGAGAAATCGGCGCTGCCGGACACCAGCCTGCAGGCCGTTCATCAGGCCCTGGATGACGACCATCAGACCTTCGCCCGCGAAGACGACTCCCCGCTGGGGTCGGTCAAGGCACGGCTGGCGCATAGCTGGCCGGATTCGCTGTCTGGCGATCAGCTGGTGAAGGACGATGAAGGCCGTACTCAGCTGCATGCGATGCCTAAAGCCAAGCGCTCCTCAATGATCCCGGACCCGTGGCGTACCAACCCGGTCGGCCGCTTCTGGGACCGTCTGCGCGGACGCGATGTCACGCCACGCTATCTCTCCCGTCTGACGCAAGAAGAGCGCGAGAGTGAGCAAAAATGGCGTACCGTCGGCACCATTCGTCGCTATATCCTGCTGCTGCTGACGCTGTCGCAGACCGTAGTGGCCACCTGGTATATGAAAACCATTCTGCCTTATCAGGGCTGGGCGCTGATCAACCCGGCCGACATGGTGGGGCAGAACCTGTGGATCTCGTTCATGCAGCTGCTGCCGTACGTGTTGCAGAGCGGCATTCTGATCCTCTTCGCGGTGCTGTTCTGCTGGGTTTCCGCCGGCTTCTGGACCGCGTTAATGGGCTTCCTGCAGCTATTGATCGGCCGCGATAAGTACAGTATTTCCGCCTCGACGGTCGGTGACGAACCGTTGAACCCGGCGCACCGTACGGCGCTGATAATGCCGATCTGTAACGAAGACGTTGACCGCGTTTTCGCCGGCCTGCGGGCGACCTGGGAGTCGGTGAAAGCGACCGGTAACGCCGCTCATTTCGACGTCTATATCCTCAGCGATAGCTATAACCCCGATATCTGTGTGGCTGAGCAAAAGGCGTGGATGGAGCTGATTGCCGAAGTGCAGGGCGAAGGGCAGATCTTCTACCGCCGCCGTCGTCGTCGAGTGAAGCGTAAGAGCGGCAACATCGATGACTTCTGCCGCCGCTGGGGCAGCCAGTATAGCTATATGGTGGTGCTGGACGCTGACTCGGTGATGACCGGTGAGTGTTTGAGCAGCCTGGTGCGCCTGATGGAAGCGAACCCGAATGCCGGGATCATTCAGTCTTCCCCGCGCGCCTCGGGCATGGACACGCTGTATGCGCGTTGCCAGCAGTTTGCCACCCGGGTGTACGGTCCGCTGTTTACGGCGGGTCTGCACTTCTGGCAGTTGGGGGAGTCCCACTACTGGGGCCACAACGCCATTATCCGCGTGAAGCCGTTCATTGAGCACTGCGCGCTGGCGCCGCTGCCGGGCGAGGGCAACTTTGCCGGGTCGATCCTGTCGCACGACTTCGTCGAAGCCGCGCTGATGCGCCGTGCCGGCTGGGGGGTGTGGATTGCCTACGATCTGCCGGGCTCCTATGAGGAGCTGCCGCCGAACCTGCTGGACGAGCTGAAACGCGACCGTCGCTGGTGTCAGGGCAACCTGATGAACTTCCGCCTGTTCCTAGTCAGAGGGATGCACCCGGTTCACCGGGCGGTGTTCCTTACCGGCGTGATGTCCTACCTGTCGGCGCCGCTGTGGTTTATGTTCCTTGCCCTGTCGACGGCGTTGCAGGTGGTGCATGCCCTGACCGAACCGCAGTACTTCCTGCAGCCGCGTCAGCTGTTCCCGGTGTGGCCGCAGTGGCGGCCTGAGCTGGCCATCGCGCTGTTCGCTTCGACCATGGTGCTGCTGTTCCTGCCGAAGCTGCTGAGTATTATTCTGGTGTGGTGTAAAGGGCCGAAAGAGTACGGCGGATTTATCCGCGTCACGCTTTCACTGCTGCTGGAGGTCCTGTTCTCGGTCCTGCTGGCGCCGGTCCGTATGCTGTTCCACACGGTCTTCGTGGTCAGCGCCTTCCTCGGCTGGGAGGTGGTATGGAATTCGCCGCAGCGTGATGATGACTCCACGCCGTGGGGGGAAGCCTTTATGCGCCACGGCTCGCAGCTGCTGCTGGGGCTGGTGTGGGCGGTCGGGATGGCATGGCTGGATCTACGCTTCCTGTTCTGGCTGGCGCCGATTGTTGTCTCGCTGATCCTCTCGCCGTTCGTATCGGCGATTTCCAGCCGGACGACAGTGGGCCTGCGCACCAAGCGCTGGAAGCTGTTCCTGATCCCGGAAGAGTATTCGCCGCCGCAGGTGCTCAAGGATACCGATGCGTACCTGACGATGAACCGTCAGCGTTCGCTGGACGATGGCTTTATGCACGCGGTGTTTAACCCGTCGTTTAACGCCCTCGCCACCGCAATGGCCACTGCGCGCCACCGTCAGGGGCATATCCTGGAGATCGCCCGCGAGCGCCATGTCGAGCAGGCGCTGAATGAAACGCCGGATAAGCTGAACCGCGATCGTCGACTGGTGCTGTTGAGCGACCCGGTAACCATGTCGCGTCTGCACTATCGCGTATGGGCCGCGCCGGAGAAATACTCTTCATGGGTGAACGCCTATCAGCAGTTGGCGCTTAACCCGCTGGCGCTGAAAACGAAATAAGCCGTACGTTAAGGAAAATACCGGCAGCGATGCCGGTATTTTTTTATCTGAAATACGAGGATGTGGATGCGAATACTACCGATCATTGCCATGGCGCTGCTGCTCAGCGGCTGCGGCAGCATTATCAGCCGTACGGTGCCCGGGCAGGGGCATGGCAATCAATATTACCCGGGCGTACAGTGGGATGTTCGCGATTCGGCATGGCGCTATCTCACCATTCTTGACCTACCGTTCTCGCTGGTATTTGATACGCTTCTGCTGCCTCTGGACGCCAGCCACGGCCCCTATAACTGATTAACGCTCGTCCCACTCGTCGGCTGCCGTCTGCCCCTCTTCGGTGTCCAGCGAGGGCTCGAGCTGAAATTCGCCTTCATCCCATTCGTGGAGCGTATTTTCCTCCAGCCACTCCTGACGCAGCTCTATCTCATCATAATCCCCGTCGAAGACGCTCTGCGCGGCTTCGCCGCTGAGCATCGGGAGGCATTCGCCTTGTTCCTCTTCGTCAGCAAAAAATTCGGCCTGCCAGGCGATATCGCCATCCTGCAGCACATACTTTTGAATGTTGAGCTGCTCAACGTTGGCGCTCTCTTCATCGCTGTCAGGGTTGTTGGCGAGAAATTCTTCACGTGCTGCATCAATAGCTTCTTCAAGCGTGGCGTAGAACATCGAATCCTTTGGCATAGCGAATCTCCTGAGAAGAATATGAATTGAACACGATTCAATCTATAGAAGGCGGTACGCACGGCGTCAAGGGACAGAGCCCCTCTCGACGTTAATTTACTGAATGCGAAGTATCCGCGGCTGGCCGACGCAGGCTGAGGGTGGAGTAGATCGCATTAAATAATACCACCCCTGCGGTGACCAGAAATACAGCGCGGAAGCCATAGTTAGCGGAAACCGACGCGCCAATCAGGGGGCCGGTAACGTTGCCAATATCGCGGAAAGACTGGTTATAGCTGAAGATTCGCCCGGAGATCTGGCTGGTCGAGTTGTACACCAGCAGGGTTTGCACCGCCGGCAGCAGCGCGCCGTCCGCGGCGCCGAGCAGGAATCGCAGGATACCTAACTGCAGCGGGGTCTGAACGAACGACATCGGGATCAGGAGTAGCACCGAGATAATCAGCGCGACGATGAGGATTTTTTCCGGCCCGATGCGATCCCCCAGTTTGCCCAGCCGCGGGGCGCTCATCAGCGCGGCAATGCCCGGCACCGAGGCGATCATTCCGCTGATAAAGGCGATGTTACTGACGTTGCCCGCGAGATCGCGTACATAAAGCGTCAGGATCGGCGCAATGGAACCGGTGGCCACCTGGATTATCAGCGAGGTCACAAACAGGCTGAGCACCAGTTTGGGATTCTGCAGCGAGGAGAACACCTCTCTGGCACTGAGCATCTCTTTCCTGGCGATCGGCACAAAATTTTCGCGGATTAAAAACAGGGTAAACAAGAAACAGATAAATAGTACCGCCGCGGTCATAAAGAAGACGGTGCGCAATCCCCAGTGGTCGGCCAGGAAGCCACCTGCCAGCGGGCCGAGCAGGGCGCCGCTTACCGCGCCGGTAGACAGTGTCCCCAGCGCCCAGCCGCTTTTATGGCGCGGGATCTGGGTGGCGATCAGGGCGTTGGCGTTAGGAATAAAACCGCCCAGCAGGCCGAGCAATGCGCGCAGCAGCAGAAACTGCCAGATATTCTGCGCCATTCCCATCAGCATCATCACGATGGCCATCCCGAGGGCGGAACGCAGCAGCATGATTTTTCTCCCCTTGCGATCAGCAAGCCCCCCCCAGAACGGCGAGGCGATGGCAGAGAAAAGAAAGGTAATACTAAAGACCAGCCCGGACCACATGTTCAGGGCGCTATGCCCGGTGACGCCGAGCTGTTCGACGTAGAGTGGCAGAAAGGGCATGACCAGGCTGAAGGCGGCGCCGGTTAAAAAGCAGCCAAGCCAGGTCACGGTCAGGTTTCGTTTCCAGTTAATGGGGGTTTCAGCAGACGACATAGGGTTCCACTGGCCTGCGCGGCAGGTCAAATTAAGAGAAAATATGAGCCTGCTAATTATGCGCCTGAGAAATAGATGCCGCAATGGAGGAGAGCTTTTAAAGCTAAAGGAGAGCCTAAAGCCTGAGCGGCGAAGCTTCCCCCCCCCCGGCCGG
>NZ_GL882776.1:0-11664 GCF_000195655.1 Klebsiella sp. MS 92-3 | reverse complement strand
GGGGGGGGGGGGGGGGGGGGGGGGAAAAGGGATCAGTAGCGGGAGGGCATGCCTTCGGGGCGGGTTTTGAAGCGACGATGGAGCCACATATACTGTTCCGGGGCCATCATGATGCACTGCTCAACGATCTTGTTCATCCACGCGGCGGTGGTTTCCGCGTCGTCCAGCGGCGGGGAACACTCTGGCGGCAGGATAATCAGTTCATAACCTTTACCGTCCGGTTTGCGGCGCGGGACGAAGGGCACGATGCAGGCTTTGGACATTTTCGCCAGCATCCAGGTGCCGGAGGTGGTCGCCGCCTGGTCGACCGCAAACAGTGGGGCGAAGACGCTGGCGGTCGGGCCGTAATCGTGATCCGGTGCGTACCACACCACTTCGCCTTTTTTCAGTGCCCGGATCATGCCTTTCAGATCCTTACGGTCAATCATATCCTTGTTGGAGCGCAAGCGGCCCCAGGTCTGCAGCCAGTCGATCACCGGGTTGTCGTTGGGGCGATAGACGCCAATCCCCGGCTCGTTCATACCGAACATCCGCGCTCCCATCTCGAGAGTGAGGAAATGAATACCGATCAGCAGAATGCCGCGCTGCTGCGCCTGCACATCGCGAATATGCTCAAAGCCGATGGTGTCGGTCCAGCGGGCGATACGGCGAACCGGCCAGAACCAGGCCATACCGGTCTCCATCAGCCCCATGCCCACCGATTCAAAGTTCATCACCACCATTCGGTGGCGTTCCTGCTCGCTTTTCTCGGGGAAGCAGAGCTCAAGATTGCGATAGGCGATTTTCGCCCGGCGCTTCATAAAGCGCATGGCCAGACGGCCGATGGCGTTCCCGAGGCGGTAGATCAGCGGGTAGGGCAGTTGGACAACCAGCCACAGCAGGCCGATACCCAGCCACAGCAGCCAATAGCGCGGATGCAACAGCGCCGGAGAAAATTTAGGCAAATGAGTCATTTCATACCCGTATCAGTGAGCAACGTCTTATATTATCGCATTTTTTTACCGGCCAGCCAAAGGCGGCGACAGTCAGCTCGTTTTGTTAAGCGGGGCGCGACCGGGTGAGAGAAATGTAGCGTAAAATGTAGGGATGTAAATTAATTAGCTTTGCTATATCATGCCCGCCGTTTATTTCCTCATTTCTATGTCGAGCAGGTACACCATGCCAGTGTTACACAACCGCATTTCAAATGAGACGTTAAAGGCGCAAATGCTGGCTGAGACCGAGCCGCGCACGACGATCTCATTCTATAAATATTTCACCATTGTCGACCCGCAGGCGACCCGTGATGCGCTGTGGGTTGCCTTAACCCAGCTGAAGGTCTTTGGCCGCATCTATCTGGCCCGGGAAGGGATCAACGCGCAAATCAGCGTGCCGCAAAGCAACGTTGAGGCTCTGCGTGAGTTTCTCTATGGCTTCGATCCGGCGCTGGCGGGGCTGCGTTTCAATATCGCCGTGGAGGACGATGGTAAGTCTTTCTGGGTGCTGCGCCTGAAAGTTCGCGATCGTATCGTCGCCGACGGCATCGACGATCCCTCGTTTGACGCCTCCAATGTGGGGGAGTATCTCAAGGCGGCGGAAGTCAACGCGATGCTTGACGATCCGGATGCCGTGTTTATCGATATGCGCAACCACTATGAATATGAGGTGGGCCATTTCGAAAACGCGCTGGAGATCCCGGCGGATACCTTCCGCGACCAGCTGCCGAAAGCCGTGGAAATGATGCAGGACCATAAAGACAAGAAAATTGTCATGTATTGCACCGGCGGCATTCGCTGTGAAAAAGCCAGCGCCTGGATGAAGCATAACGGCTTCAATAAGGTCTGGCACATCGAGGGTGGCATCATCGAGTACGCCCGTCGCGCCCGCGAGCAGGGGCTGCCGGTGCGCTTCATTGGCAAAAACTTTGTCTTTGATGAGCGGATGGGCGAGCGGATCTCCAATGACGTTATCGCGCACTGTCATCAGTGCGGCGCGCCGTGCGACACCCATACTAACTGCCTGAACGATGGCTGCCATCTGCTGTTTATCCAGTGCCCGAGCTGCGCCGAGAAGTTTGCCGGCTGCTGTAGCGAAGCCTGCATGGAAGAGCATAAGCTACCGGAAGAGGAGCAGCGTAAGCTGCGCGCCGGGCGTGAAAACGGCAACAAAATCTTTAATAAATCCCGTGGCCGGCTGAATACCAAACTCGGGATCCTCGACCCGGAGCCGTCAGAAAAACCATAACCAGACGAGATCGATGATCGCCAGCAGCAGCCAGAGCGCCAGGTAGATCATAAAATGCTCGCGCACGTTGTTGACCAGCATATTAAACAGGCGACGCATAACCGCTCTCAATCACTAACGGCCTCAGCAGAGGCCGTTTCTTTACCCAACGGCAAAAGTGCCGCATTCCATTACGCGTTAAAGCGCGCCAGAGAAAAGGGGGCCAGATTGAAGCTCGATGCTTCGCCCTGAGCAAACTGACTGGCAATTTCGCCCAGCACCGGCGCAAACTTAAAGCCGTGGCCGCTTAGCCCGGTGATCAGCAGCGTGTCTGGCCTGCCTGGCAACGTATCGATAATAAAGTCCTCATCGACGGTATTGTCGTAGGTACAGGAGGCGCCGTGCAGGCAGCCGCCGATGCCAGGCAGGACGTTACGCAAAAACGGGAAGGATTCGGAACCATCGCTGGCGACAGCGCCAAACGCTACCCGTTCCTGCGGGGTGGAGATCGGCTGGCCGCCGTTATGCTTGCCAATTTTCAGTTCATTATCTTCCGCCGGGAAACCGTAATATTGATCGCCGTTGGGCAACTCGCCGGTGAAGGCCGGGAAGTGATTCTTGCTGCTGTAACGGCCATCGGCCTGGTACCAGGCGAACACCTTGCGTACCGGCTGGATAGGGAGATCCGGAAGCAGGCGGGTGACCCAGGTGCCGGCGCTGACCAGCAGCTTTTTACCATGATATTCACCGTCGAGGGTATCGATGGTGATCCCGTCAGCATGGTGATGAATAGCCGAGACCGGACAGTTGAATAGCTGCGCGCAGCCTGCTTCTCGCGCCAGACGGATCCAGGTTTCGACGGCCAGTTCGCTGCGCAGTACGCCGGAAGCGGGTTCGAAAATCGCCCGATAGTCATCGGGGAGGCGTATCTCCGGCCAGCGCTGCATCACGGCCTGGGCATCCAGCTCTTCCACCTCAAGCTGGAACGCACGGGCGCTGGCGGCGACGTTGGCGAGAAAAGCGGAGCTGGCGGGGCCGAGGTTAATGACGCCGGTGCGTTCAAACACGGCTTCGCCACTGATCTCTGCCAGTTCATCCCATAGCTGCTGGGCACGCAGCACCAGCGGAACATATTTCTCACCTTCGCCATAGGCGTGACGGATAAGACGGCTGCTGCCGTGATGGCTGCCTTCCTGGTGGGGAGGTTGATGGGCATCGGTCATCAGAACATTGAGTCCGGCACGGCGCGCATAATAGCCAGCGGCGGCGCCGACGGAGCCGCTGCCAATAATGATAAGATCGTATTGCATGGTGAGTTCCGGGTAATTGCCTTGTTAGCAGGGTAATTAACTCCCTGTGCTTATACAAGCCCGAAAATAATTCAGGCACCCGCAGGTGCCTGTTAAGTTTAATGTTAAGTCATTCGCAAGCCGCGTTAATGTCGGCGGTACTCGTTTTCCTGGTATTCGCCAGATTCAATCTTCGCAATGCCTGCTTCCAGGATTGAAATAAACTGACGTGCGACGTCCGTCGTTAGCCATAGCGTCTGGCCGATCTCAGCATCATTACTGTTTTCTTGAGTGGGGTTCTGGTAGTGCAGGCGCAACATCAGCGCATCGTAGCTATCAACGGTGCTGATGTCCCATCCAACGAGGGGATGGGTCTGAATGACTTCATTATTTTTTTCCATCATAACCCCTTATTCATATGTTAAAAGACAACAATTCTCGAGGTTTAATGCATATTTTTTGAAGCAAGTTAATTATATCAGGGATCAAGAATAAACTCGAGAAATTAAATGAAAGGCAGCATGATTTTCTTCTTTTGCCGCTTTTTTACTCAAGATAAGCGCGTAAAATGGCCACTTTAGTCGATATTGAGCAGAATAATCAGGACTATTCTGAACAGAAGAGGGGATAAAAAAAGCCGGGGCGACCCGGCAAAAAAAGCACAATGAGGGAGCAAACCAGAGTAACTGGATCCCGCCATGCTTCAGGAGAGATCGTGGACAAACCAGTCGTCCGCGCTTTCCCATGTTTCCTGCAGGATTTCGCTTATCCGGTCTTTGTCTTCTTTCAGGGCGCCAAACACCGAGAGCTGATTGCCGCTGGCGTAGCGGACGCTCACCTGGCTATCGATGGCCGGGAATTGCTCGGCGATACGGCGAGAGAGTTCGTTATTCAGCGCTTCCAGCGCGCCGTTAGGTAAGGCGGTCGTTTTGGCGATAGACACTTCAATGCGCATAATTGCCCCCTGCGTTCGATACTGGTTATTTATACAGTATCTGGTTAGCGTTGACAACAGGGGGCTGCGTTTTTATTTCTTCACGGTCCAGCGAACGGTTTCACCCGCCAGGAAGGGCACCAGGGTGTCATTAGGCAGGGCAATGCTGTCCACAACGGTCGTCTCTTCACGCACCAGTTCAACGTAGCTCTCATTGACCGGCAGACCGTAGAAGCGCGGGCCGTTCAGCGAGCAGAAAGCCTCAAAGTGCTGCAGAGCGTTCATTTCTTCAAACACGGTGGCGTAGCTGCCGAGGGCGGTCGGGGCGTTAAAGCAGCCGGCGCAGCCACAGCTGGCTTCCTTACGGTGGCGGGCGTGCGGTGCGGAGTCGGTGCCGAGGAAGGCGCGGCTGAAGCCGCTGGCGACCAGCTCCCGCAGAGCCTGCTGATGAATATTGCGTTTAAGTACCGGCAGACAGTACAGGTGAGGGCGAATGCCGCCCACCAGCATATGGTTGCGGTTGAACATCAGATGCTGCGGGGTGATGGTAGCAGCCAGCAGTTCATTACCGTCACGCACGTACTCGGCGGCGTCTTTGGTGGTGATATGTTCAAAAACCACTTTCAGGCCGGGCAGGCGCTGGCGCAGGGGCTCCATCACCGTCTCAATAAAGCGCGCTTCACGATCGAAAATATCAATCTCGGCGTGAGTGACTTCGCCGTGAACGAGCAACGGCATCCCCAGTTTTTCCATCCGCTCCAGCACTGGCATAATGGCGTCGGTGCTGGTGACGCCGTGGCTGGAGTTAGTGGTGGCATTGGCCGGGTAGAGCTTGGCGGCGGTGAAAACCCCTTCGTTAAAGCCGCGTTCCAGCTCCGCTGGGTCGAGGGAGTCTGTCAGATAGCAGGTCATCAGCGGGGTAAAATCATGCCCGGCCGGCACGGCGTCCATAATGCGCTGGCGGTAAGCGATAGCCGCCGCGACGGTGGTGACAGGCGGCACCAGATTCGGCATCACGATCGCCCGGCCATAAAACTCACTGGTATAAGGCACGACGGTTTTCAGCATATCGTCATCGCGCAGATGGATATGCCAGTCGTCTGGGCGGCGGATTTTCAATACCTGGGATTGTGCTGTCATGGAAGGCTCCGGCTAATAGGTTCAGTCATCAGGGCTGTTTTTTGCCGGGCACTAAGGATAAGCGTAAACGTTTTCCTTTGCACTCATTTCCGTAAAAAATTCAGGGCGCCGTAGCGCCCTGGAGATTAATTGGTAAAGGGGATGACAATCTCGCCTGGCTTCACCTCTATACCTTTGGCGTATTTCTTCGCCAGCGCTTCGCCGGTGCTGGCGTCCTCACGCAGGACATAAGCCGGCTGCTGGCTGAAGTAGCTGCGCAGAGACTGATTCAGGTAGGGGAGCAGGGCCTGAATAACCGACTGCAGCTTCTCCGGCGCCACTTTGGCATCGACCACTTCCATTTCCTGCAGGAAGATGGCGCCTTTCTCTCGGTCAAAGGTTGGCAGCGCTTTGAGCTTCAGATCGATCGTCGCTTTCTGCGTGCCGAACAGGGAGTTAAGATCGACGTTGGCGATCCCGCTCAGGGTGACTTTGCCCGGCTCCTCGCGCCCGATAGCGCTGGTCAGGTTCTGCAGTTCGATATGGGCGTCGGCAACGCCTTTCAGACCAATATCTTTGGCGAAATGGTTTCGCTTCTGCAGGGCCTGGTTAATCTCCTGCTCGCTTACCGTGTATTGGGTCAGCTGATTACAGCCGCTCAGCAGGCCGCTGACAATTAGCGCGGCGGCGATCAATATCTTTTTCATGGGGTTCCTCAAGCTCATACCTTCCTTCATCCTGACACAAAGCATCATGACCTGTCAGCACCCATCGCGCCAGCAGAATAGGCTGAAAGCAGGAGAAACCGCCGCCGCGCGCATCAGGTGCGCGGCTCCAGCATACCGGAGGCAGAGCGTTTCGGACTGAATTGCCACCATAGCGCCAGGAAGGTGATAACCCCGATGGCGCCGAGCATCAGCCACGGCAGTTCGGGCTGGCCGACGGCTTTCCCGGCATCAAACAGCCAGCCGCCGCCCGCGTAACCCAGCGCGCCGCCGAAGGCGAGCCCCAGACGGCTGAAACCCATATAGCTGCCACGCGCCCGGGCGTCCGCCAGCGAAGCGCCCAGCGTCTCGCGGGCGGGTTCGGCAATGATAGAGCCGATGTAAAACAGGCAAATCAGGGTAAACAGCTGCTGTAAACTGCTGGTCATCCCGATGGGGAGCATGGCCAGGGTCATCACCAGCAGACCGGCCATCAGCCGGTGCTCAAGGCGGAAGCGTTTTTCGCTCCAACGGGCAATAGGATAGAGCAGGGTGAGCGAAATGGTGGCTTCGATGGCGTACATCCATTTCACGGCGGCCGGCGAGCCGGCGATGTCATTCACCATGATCGGCAGCATCAGCATCACCTGCACCGCCAGCATATAATAGCCGGTCAGCGTCAGGACATAGGTGACGAAGCGTTTGTCCCGCAGCACCCGGCCCAGACCCTCGCGAATCGGCGTTTTCACCGTCGAGAGCTTCCATGCCGGCAGATACCAGGCGTTAAACGCGGCGCAGGCGATAAACAGCGCGGCGCCGGCGCTGCACACCAGGCGAAAATCATACTGCAGCAGCCAGCTGCCCAGCAGCGCGCCAATCACCGCGCCGGCGCTATCCTGCATCATCAGGATGGAGAAAAAGCGGCCGCGCTGATGCGGACGCACCAGCTTAACCACCAGCGCCGCCCGCGGCGGATCGAACAGTGTACCGCCGAGTCCGGAGAGTATGCACGAGAACCACAGCACCCACGGCTCATGGGCGACGGCCATCGCCGCGAAACCGCCGGCACGCATCAGCATACCGGTGACGATCATCGGTTTCGCGCCGAAGCGGTCGGCGATGGCGCCGCCAAAGATGCCTAATCCCTGCTGTACCAGCTGGCGCAGGCCGAGCGCAATGCCGACCATCAGCGCTGCCCAGCCCATCTGATCGACAAAGCGGATGGAAATCAGCGGAAAAACGACAAAAAAGCCCAGCACGACCAGCATGTTATCGACTAACAGGAAATATTTACCCAGGCTCCTTGCCTGCGAGACGCGGGACATTTCCCCTCCAGGGAAAAATAGAGATAAGCGAGGATATTCTGCGGGCAATCTGCTGCTTTTCCCAGCACCCTTGCGACAATATTTTTTTATCAAAAAGCAAGATCGATTGAGCCTATTCATCGAAAAGAGGAGATGGCGCAGAAAATGGTATGTTGCTGTTTTCACACTATCGTGCAGGAAAGGTATAGTGATGAAAGCAAGAGTGAAGTCAGGGGGACTGAAAAAGGAAATGTTTGGCTATCGCAGTAACGTGCCGAAGGTGCGTTTGACGACGGACCGGCTGGTGGTGCGCCTGGTTCACGATCGTGACGCTTGGCGTCTGGCCGATTATTACGCCGAAAATAAAGCGTTCTTAAAACCCTGGGAGCCGGTTCGTGACGACAGCCACTGCTATCCCTCCGGATGGCAGGCGCGTCTGTCGATGATCGCTGAGTTTCATAAGCAGGGGTCAGCTTTTTATTTCGCGCTGCTCGACCCTGAGGAAAAAGAGATCATCGGTGTGGCGAATTTCTCCAACGTGGTGCGCGGATCTTTCCATGCCTGTTATCTTGGCTATTCCATTGGCGAGAAGTGGCAGGGGCAGGGGCTGATGTTTGAAGCGCTGACGTCGGCGATTCGCTATATGCAGCGCACGCAGCATATTCATCGCATTATGGCCAACTACATGCCGCATAATCAGCGCAGCGGCGCGCTGCTGGCGCGGTTGGGGTTTGAAAAAGAGGGTTACGCCAAAGATTATCTGCTGATTGACGGGCAGTGGCGTGACCATGTACTGACGGCGCTAACGACGCCGGACTGGTCTGCGGGACGTTAAGGAGAGAGGATGAAATATCAGTTAACTGCGCATGAAGCGCGCGTCATTGGCTGCCTGCTGGAAAAGCAGGTCACCACCCCCGAGCAGTATCCGCTGTCGGTAAATGCTGTGGTGACCGCCTGCAATCAGAAAACCAACCGCGAGCCAGTGATGTCGCTGAGCGAAAGCGAGGTCCAGGCCCTGCTGGATACGCTGGTGAAACGGCACTATCTACGCACGGTCAGCGGATTCGGTAATCGCGTCACCAAGTATGAACAGCGCTTTTGCAACTCCGAATTTGGCGATCTGAAGCTTAGCGCCGGCGAGGTTGCGGTGGTCACGACGCTGCTGCTGCGCGGTGCTCAGACGCCGGGCGAATTACGCAGCCGGGCGCAGCGGATGTATGAGTTCAGCGATATGGCGGAAGTGGAAAGCGTGCTGGAAGGGCTGACGACGCGCGAAGATGGCCCCTTCGTCGCCCGGCTGCCCCGGGAGCCGGGAAAACGGGAAAGCCGCTATATGCATCTGTTTTGCGACGATATGGACACGCTGATCACCACAGTGGAAGCTCTCGCGCCGCTGGACGATGACGGCGATCTGCGCGCCAGGGTTGAAGCGCTGGAGGGCGAGGTGGCGGAGCTGAAAGCGCGCCTCGATTCGCTGTTACACCATCTGGGAGACTAAAACGTGGGGACAAGATTGCGCATTGGGGTGGTCGGCTTAGGCAGCATTGCGCAGAAAGCGTGGCTGCCGGTGCTGGGGGCGGCGGAAAGCTGGACGCTGCAGGCGGCCTGGTCGCCGGGTAAAGAGAAGGCGCTGCGGATCTGCGAAACCTGGCGGATGCCATACGCTGATTCCCTCGATGCCCTGGCGGCACAGTGCGATGCGGTCTTTGTCCATACCTCGACGGCTTCACATTATGAAGTAGTGAATCACTTACTGAATGCCGGGGTTCATGTTTGTGTGGATAAACCATTGGCGGACAAGCTGAGTGAGGCGGAGACGCTGGTCGAGCTGGCGGCGCGACGTCGACTGACGTTGATGGTCGGTTTTAATCGCCGCTTCGCGCCGCTCTATCGGGAGCTGAAGGGGCGGCTGGGCGAGGCGGCCTCGCTGCGGATGGATAAGCATCGTAGCGATAGCGTCGGCAACGATCTGCGCTTTACGCTGCTTGATGACTATCTGCATGTGGTGGATACCGCGCTATGGCTGGCCGACGGTCAGGCACGTCTGCGCGGCGGCGCGCTGAAGATCACCCCGCAGGGCGAAATGCTCTATGCCGAACATCAGTTCAGTTCGCCCCGGCTGCAGGTCACCACCAGCATGCATCGTCGCGCAGGCAGCCAGCGCGAGTGGGTGCAGGCGGTCACGGATGGCGGGCTATATGCCGTCAGCGAGATGCGCGAATGGCAGGAGGAGTGCGGTCATGGCGTGGTCCAGCGCCCGGTTGCCGGCTGGCAAACCACCCTTGAGCAGCGCGGTTTTGTCGGCTGCGCGCGCCATTTTATCGAATGCGTGCAAAATCAGACAGTTCCTGAAACTGCAGGCGAACAGGCGCTGCTGGCTCAGCGGATCGTTGAGAAACTGTGGCGCGACGCCATTAGCGAATAATCCATTGTAACAACTGACAGTAGTAATTCATGTTGAACCCGGTAGACTATCGCCACTTTCCAGCGCCCGCATTTGCGGGCGTTTTACTCCAGGGTTTGGAATAACAGCGTAATGAACCTTTTAAAATCACTGGCGGCAGTCAGTTCGATGACCATGTTTTCGCGCGTGCTGGGCTTTGCCCGCGATGCGATTGTGGCGCGTATTTTTGGCGCCGGGATGGCGACCGATGCCTTTTTTGTCGCCTTCAAACTGCCTAACCTGCTGCGGCGTATTTTTGCCGAAGGCGCCTTCTCACAGGCGTTTGTGCCGATCCTTGCCGAATATAAAAGCAAGCAGGGCGAAGATGCCACCCGCGTGTTTGTCTCATACGTCTCCGGGCTGCTGACCCTGGCCCTGGCTATCGTTACCGTTATCGGGATGCTGGCGGCGCCGTGGGTAATCACCATTACTGCGCCCGGCTTTGCCGATACCGCCGATAAGTTTGCGCTAACCACCCAGCTGCTGCGTATTACCTTTCCCTATATTTTGCTGATCTCCCTGGCTTCGCTGGTGGGGGCGATCCTCAATACCTGGAACCGCTTCTCGGTGCCGGCCTTTGCGCCGACGTTCCTCAACGTCAGTATGATTGGCTTTGCGCTGTTTGCCGCGCCATATTTCCATCCGCCGGTGCTGGCGCTGGCCTGGGCGGTGACGGTCGGCGGCGTGCTGCAGCTGGCTTACCAGCTGCCGCATCTGAAGAAGATTGGCATGCTGGTCCTGCCGCGAATTAATCTGAAAGATGCCGGCGCGATGCGGGTGGTGAAGCAGATGGGGCCGGCGATCCTTGGCGTGTCGGTAAGCCAGATCTCCCTTATCATCAATACCATTTTCGCCTCATTCCTCGTGTCGGGCTCGGTGTCGTGGATGTATTATGCCGACCGCCTGATGGAGTTTCCCTCCGGCGTGCTGGGCGTGGCGCTCGGCACTATCCTGCTGCCATCGCTGTCAAAAAGCTTCGCCAGCGGTAACCATGACGAGTATTGCCGGCTGATGGACTGGGGACTGCGTCTCTGTTTTCTGCTGGCGCTGCCGAGCGCGGTGGCGCTGGGGATCCTCGCCAAACCGCTGACCGTGGCTCTGTTCCAGTACGGCAAATTCAGCGCCTTTGACGCGGCGATGACCCAGCGCGCGCTGGTGGCTTATTCCGTGGGGCTGATGGGCCTTATCGTGGTGAAAGTGCTGGCGCCGGGCTTCTATTCCCGTCAGGACATCAAGACCCCGGTCAAGATTGCTATTATCACCCTGATTATGACCCAGGTAATGAACCTGGCGTTTATCGGCCCGCTGAAGCATGCGGGTCTGTCGCTGTCCATCGGCCTGGCGGCCTGCCTGAACGCCGCGCTGCTCTACTGGCAGCTGCGTAAACAGAAAATTTTCACCCCGCAGCCAGGCTGGTTGGCCTTCCTGCTGCGTCTGATTATTGCAGTGCTGGTTATGGCCGCGGCGCTGCTGGGCGTCATGCATCTCATGCCTGAGTGGTCGCTGGGGACGATGCCGTTCCGTCTGATGCGTTTGCTGGCGGTGGTTATCGCCGGGGTGGTAGCCTATTTCGCCACGCTGCTGGTGCTGGGCTTCCGCGTGAAAGAGTTTGTCCGTCGCACGGCGTAAGCGGTTGTGTGGGTAGAAAAACCCCGCTTCGCCGCAGGCG
>NZ_GL882775.1:65160-73903 GCF_000195655.1 Klebsiella sp. MS 92-3 | reverse complement strand
CGCCCCTGGGGCGCCGTTTTCGCATCATGGCTGCGGAATAAATCGTATTATTCCTGCAGATCGCCACAGAAACGGTAGCCTTCACCGTGAATGGTAGCGATGATTTCCGGGGTATCCGGAGTGGATTCGAAGTGTTTACGAATCCGACGAATGGTCACGTCAACGGTACGGTCATGCGGCTTCAGCTCGCGACCGGTCATTTTTTTCAGCAGCTCGGCACGAGACTGAATTTTGCCCGGGTTTTCGCAGAAGTGCAGCATCGCGCGGAATTCACTGCGCGGCAGCTTGTACTGTTCGCCGTTCGGGCTAACCAGGGAACGGCTGTTGATATCGAGTTCCCAGCCGTTGAACTTGTAGCTTTCCACGCTGCGACGCTCTTCGCTCACGGTACCGAGGTTCATGGTACGGGAGAGCAGGTTGCGCGCGCGGATAGTCAGTTCACGCGGGTTAAACGGTTTAGTGATATAGTCGTCAGCGCCGATTTCGAGGCCAAGGATCTTATCCACTTCGTTGTCGCGGCCGGTTAAGAACATCAGCGCGACGTCAGCCTGCTCGCGCAGCTCGCGCGCCAGCAGAAGACCATTTTTACCCGGCAGGTTGATATCCATGATCACCAGGTTGATATCATTTTCAGACAGGATCTGATGCATTTCCGCGCCATCGGTCGCTTCGAATACATCGTAACCTTCTGCTTCGAAAATACTTTTTAACGTGTTGCGTGTTACCAACTCGTCTTCAACGATAAGAATGTGCGGGGTCTGCATGTTTGCTACCTAAATTGCCAACTAAATCGAAACAGGAAGTACCAAAGTCCCTGACCTGCCTGCTGCATGTCGCAAATTAACATGCGCGGCGTAACATGACTAAAGTACGTAATTGCGTTCTTGATGCACTTTCCATCAACGTCAACAACATCATTAGCTTGGTCGTGGGTACTTTCCCTCTGGACCCGACGGTGTCAAAAACGGCTGACATCCTAACCATTTTAACAGCAACATAACAGGCTAAGAGAGGCCGAACACCCAATAAAACTACGCTTCGTTGACATATATCAAGTTCAATTGTAGCACGTTAACAGTCTTGTGAAATCATTGCATCGCCATGCTCTTTATAGTCACAATCTTTACCCGGCTCAACTAGTTGCGTGGATAAATTAATAAATACAGTGAATCCAAAGCCTGAAACGATGCATCAGATGAAATTGCATTGCCCATCATATGGATAAATGGGTTCTGTTAACATACTCCTTGTCACGGCCTCCTGAGAACAGTTTAGATTTTTTTATGGGTAAGAAAACGCAATTTTAGTGATTTTTGTTGCAAATTTGTAATTTTTCACCGCGTAAAATGGGGCGCGCTGCGCCTCGATAACGCCTGAGAGAGAGAAAGAAACCGCAATGCGTTTAACGATTATTTTAGTCGGTCCTGCCCGGGCCGAGAACGTCGGCGCTGCCGCCAGGGCGATGAAAACCATGGGATTTCGCGAACTACGGATCGTCGATAGCGAAGCCCACCTGGCGCCTCCGGCACGCTGGGTGGCGCATGGCTCAGGCGACATCCTCGATGGTATCACCACCTATCCCACCCTTGCCGAGGCGCTGCATGACGTTGATTTTACCGTCGCCACCACCGCCCGCAGCCGCGCGCGTTTTCACTATTACGCCACGCCGCAGCAGCTGTTGCCGCTGCTGGAGGAGAAGGCGCAGTGGATGACGCACGCGGCGCTGGTTTTTGGCCGTGAAGACTCCGGGTTGAGCAATGAGGAGCTGGCGCTGGCTGATGTGTTGACCGGTGTGCCGATGGCTGCGGATTATCCGTCGCTGAATCTCGGCCAGTCGGTGATGGTCTACTGTTATCAATTAGCATCGCTAATGCAACAAACGGCGCCCGCCGCCGCTGCGGCAGACCATCATCAGCTGCAGGCCTTACGTACTCGTACCCTGGCGTTACTTTCGCGTTTGGGCGTGGAGGATGATGCCAAACTGGCCGACTGGTTGTCGCAACGGCTGGGCCTGCTGCAGCAGCGCGACACGGCAATGTTGCATCGTTTGCTGCATGATATTGAAAAAAACCTGCCAGAATAAAACTCTGTCATATTTTTTATTTATGGATGTGTATGCTGTTCTGTGGGCTGGTTTTCCGCCGATCTGGATGTTTTTTCTCACGGCAGCGGGAAAATACGTAAGCCTGCTGAAATGGGGCAAATTGAGAAATTCATTGACTTAAGACGGCAGATACTTTAACCAATATAGGCAGGACATACAGACAGATAAAAATACAGAGTACACAACATCCATGAATCGCATCGGCATGATTACCACCATTATCACCACCACCATTACCACAGGTAACGGTGCGGGCTGACGCGTACAGGAAACACAGAAAAAAGCCCGCACCTGAACAGTGCGGGCTTTTTTTTTGACAAGAGATCAAGGGGTAAGAACCATGCGAGTGTTGAAGTTCGGCGGTACATCAGTGGCAAATGCGGAACGGTTTCTGCGGGTTGCCGATATTCTGGAGAGTAATGCCAGGCAGGGGCAGGTAGCGACGGTCCTGTCTGCCCCGGCGAAGATCACTAACCACCTGGTAGCGATGATTGAAAAGACCATTGGCGGCCAGGATGCCCTCCCCAATATTGCCGACGCCGAACGCATTTTTGCCGAACTTCTTCAGGGCCTTGCCGACGCCCAGCCCGCTTTCCCGCTTGCCCAGTTAAAAGCCTTCGTGGAGCAGGAATTTGCTCAGATTAAGCATGTTCTGCACGGCATCAGCCTGCTGGGTCAGTGCCCGGACAGCGTCAATGCCGCGCTGATCTGCCGCGGCGAAAAGCTCTCCATCGCCATCATGGCGGGTCTGCTGGAAGCCCGTGGACATAAAGTCAGTGTCATTAACCCGGTCGAAAAACTGCTCGCCGTGGGTCACTATCTGGAATCCACCGTCGATATCGCCGAATCCACCCGCCGCATTGCCGCCAGCCAGATCCCGGCAGACCATATGATCCTGATGGCCGGGTTTACCGCCGGCAATGAGAAAGGCGAGCTGGTGGTGCTGGGACGTAACGGCTCCGACTACTCGGCTGCGGTACTGGCCGCCTGCCTGCGCGCTGACTGCTGCGAAATCTGGACCGATGTCGACGGAGTGTACACCTGCGATCCGCGTCAGGTGCCGGATGCGCGCCTGCTGAAATCGATGTCTTATCAGGAGGCGATGGAGCTCTCCTACTTTGGCGCGAAAGTGCTGCACCCGCGCACCATCGCCCCTATCGCCCAGTTCCAAATCCCATGCCTGATTAAAAATACCGGCAACCCACAGGCGCCGGGAACGCTTATCGGCGCCAGCCGCGACGAGGACGATTTGCCGGTGAAAGGCATCTCTAACCTCAACAACATGGCGATGTTCAACGTCTCCGGGCCGGGGATGAAAGGGATGGTCGGCATGGCGGCCCGCGTCTTCGCCACCATGTCCCGCGCCGGCATCTCGGTGGTGTTGATCACTCAATCTTCTTCGGAGTACAGCATCAGTTTCTGCGTGCCGCAGAGCGACTGCGCACGTGCCAAACGGGCGATGGAAGATGAGTTTTATCTGGAGCTGAAAGAGGGGCTGCTGGAGCCGCTGGCGATTATGGAGCGTCTGGCGATCATCTCCGTGGTGGGCGACGGAATGCGTACCCTGCGCGGTATCTCGGCGAAATTCTTTGCGGCACTGGCCCGCGCCAATATCAATATCGTGGCGATTGCCCAGGGCTCTTCCGAGCGCTCAATTTCGGTAGTGGTCAGCAATGACGACGCCACCACCGGCGTGCGCGTGACCCATCAGATGCTGTTCAACACCGACCAGGTGATTGAAGTGTTTGTCATCGGCGTCGGCGGCGTCGGCGGCGCGCTGCTAGAGCAGATCAAGCGCCAGCAGGGGTGGCTGAAGAACAAACATATCGATCTGCGCGTCTGCGGTGTAGCCAATTCTCAGGCGCTGCTGACCAGCGTGCATGGCCTGAATCTGGAAAACTGGAGTGCGGAACTGGCGGAGGCGAAAGAGCCGTTTAATCTTGGCCGCCTGATCCGCCTGGTGAAAGAGTACCACCTGCTCAATCCGGTGATCGTCGACTGTACCTCCAGCCAGGCGGTCGCCGATCAGTATGCCGACTTCCTGCGCGAAGGTTTCCATGTGGTGACGCCGAACAAAAAGGCCAATACCTCTTCGCTGGATTACTATCACCAGCTGCGCCATGCGGCCAGCAGCTCGCGGCGTAAGTTCCTCTATGACACTAACGTTGGCGCGGGCCTGCCGGTGATTGAGAACCTGCAGAACCTGCTCAACGCCGGCGATGAGCTGCGCCATTTCTCCGGGATCCTGTCCGGCTCCCTGTCGTTTATCTTCGGCAAGCTGGACGAGGGGGTGAGTTTCTCCGCGGCGACGGCGATGGCCCGTGAGATGGGGTATACCGAGCCGGATCCGCGCGACGATTTATCCGGGGTGGATGTGGCGCGTAAACTGCTGATTCTGGCCCGCGAGACCGGGCGTGAACTGGAGCTGGCGGACATTATCGTCGAGTCGGCGCTGCCGCCGGACTTCGACGCCAGCGGCGATGTCGAGACCTTTATGGCCCGCCTGCCGTCGCTGGACGATGGTTTTGCCTCGCGGGTTGCTAAGGCGCGCGATGAAGGTAAAGTCTTGCGCTACGTCGGTAACATCGAAGAGGATGGTACCTGCCGGGTAAAAATAGCCGCGGTTGACGGCAACGATCCGCTGTTCAAAGTTAAGAATGGTGAGAACGCGCTGGCTTTTTATAGCCATTATTATCAGCCATTGCCGCTGGTGCTGCGCGGCTATGGCGCCGGGAACGACGTCACGGCGGCCGGCGTATTCGCCGACCTGCTGCGCACCCTGTCCTGGAAGTTAGGAGTTTAAGATGGTCAAAGTATATGCCCCGGCTTCCAGTGCCAATATGAGCGTCGGGTTTGATGTGTTGGGCGCGGCGGTCACGCCGGTCGATGGCACGCTGCTTGGCGACAACGTCACTGTCGAAGCGGCGGAGCAATTTAGCCTGCAGAATCTTGGACGCTTCGCCAGCAAACTGCCGACGGCGCCGCAGGAGAACATTGTTTACCAGTGCTGGGAAAGCTTTTGCCGGGAGATCGGCAAGACGGTGCCGGTGGCGATGACGCTGGAAAAAAACATGCCGATTGGCTCCGGGCTGGGTTCCAGCGCCTGCTCGGTGGTCGCTGCGCTGGTGGCCATGAACGAGTTCTGCGGCAAGCCGCTGAACGAGACGCGCATGCTGGCGCTGATGGGAGAGATGGAAGGGCGTATCTCCGGCAGCATTCACTACGACAACGTGGCGCCGTGCTATCTTGGCGGCATGCAGTTGATGATCGAAGAGAATGGGATTATCAGTCAGCAGGTGCCCGGGTTTGATGAGTGGCTGTGGGTGCTGGCCTATCCGGGGATTAAAGTCTCTACTGCTGAAGCGCGGGCGATTCTGCCGGCGCAGTATCGCCGCCAGGATTGTATCGCCCATGGTCGCCACCTCGCGGGCTTTATTCACGCCTGCTACACCCGCCAGCCGCAGCTGGCGGCAAAATTGATGAAAGATGTGATTGCCGAACCGTACCGAACCAAACTGCTGCCGGGCTTTAGCGAAGCGCGTCAGGCGGCCATGGAGATGGGCGCCCAGGCTTGCGGCATCTCCGGCTCTGGCCCAACGCTGTTCGCGTTGTGTGATAAACCGGATACCGCACAGCGCGTCGCCGACTGGCTTGGCGCGCACTATCTGCAGAATCAGGAAGGCTTTGTTCATATTTGCCGGCTGGACACGGCGGGCGCACGCGTAGTGGGATAACCAATGAAACTGTATAACTTAAAAGATCATAACGAGCAGGTCAGCTTTGCGCAGGCCGTCACCCAGGGACTTGGCAAGCATCAGGGCCTGTTCTTTCCGCACGATCTGCCGGAATTCAGCCTGACTGAAATCGACGACATGCTGGCGCAGGACTTTGTCACCCGTAGCGCCAAAATTTTATCCGCCTTTATCGGCGATGAGATCCCGCAGGATGTCCTGCAGCAGCGGGTGCGCGCGGCGTTTGCGTTTCCGGCGCCGGTAAGCAAGGTTCAGGAAGATGTCGGCTGTCTGGAGCTGTTCCATGGCCCTACGCTGGCGTTCAAGGATTTCGGCGGCCGCTTTATGGCGCAGATGCTGACCCACATCGCAGGCGATAAGCCGGTCACCATCCTCACCGCGACCTCTGGCGACACCGGGGCGGCGGTGGCGCATGCTTTCTACGGCCTGCCGAACGTCAAGGTAGTGATCCTCTATCCGCGCGGCAAGATCAGTCCGCTGCAGGAGAAGCTGTTCTGTACCCTCGGCGGCAATATTGAAACCGTGGCGATTGATGGCGACTTTGATGCCTGCCAGGCGCTGGTGAAGCAGGCGTTTGACGATGAAGAGCTGAAGGCGACGCTGGGTCTCAACTCGGCTAACTCCATCAACATCAGCCGCCTGCTGGCGCAGATCTGTTACTACTTCGAAGCGGCGGCGCAGCTGCCGCAGGAAGCCCGCAATCAGCTGGTGATTTCCGTGCCGAGCGGCAACTTCGGCGATCTGACCGCCGGTCTGCTGGCCAAGTCGCTGGGGCTGCCGATCAAGCGCTTTATCGCCGCCACCAACGCCAACGACACCGTTCCGCGCTATCTGCAGGGCGGCGAGTGGGCGCCAAAAGCCACCCAGGCGACGCTGTCCAACGCCATGGACGTCAGCCAGCCGAACAACTGGCCGCGCGTTGAAGAGCTGTTCCGCCGTAAAATCTGGCGTCTCAGCGAGCTGGGCTATGCCGCGGTCGATGATGAGACCACCAAAGCAGCGATGCGCGAGCTGAAGGCCATCGGCTACATCTCTGAACCGCATGCGGCGATTGCCTGGCGCGCGCTGCGCGATCAGCTGCAGCCGGGAGAGTACGGCCTGTTCCTCGGCACCGCCCATCCGGCGAAGTTCAAAGAGAGCGTGGAGGAGATCCTGCAGGAGACTCTGCCGCTGCCGAAGGAGCTGGCCGACCGCGCCGACCTGCCGCTGCTGTCTCACAACCTGCCGGCGGATTTCGCCGCGCTGCGTAAGCTGATGATGGGCTAAGCCAGGCAATAATATCGGCAACATGATCGACCAAACCGGGCAGCTATTGCCCGGTTTTTATATTTAACGCACTTTTCCATATCAGTAAAATTTCTCTCCATAAAATTCCCCACACTATTTTATTGTCAGCGCACTGCTTTTATTGCAAACTCTTTTACGGATTGTCCTCTTTGCCGGATAATTCCACTGGATTATCTTTTTTATTTATTATTTCATGCTGCTTATATTTATGCTGCTGATTTTATTATGAAGCAGCTATAGATATCATTTGTTATAGATGCATTGTTAATGCACAAGGTTTTCAAGGAGGAAACATGCGTATTTTATCTCTTTTTTTGGTGGTGTTCGCTTTAACAGGCTGCTCCGGGACAACGATTGGCGGTAATGAAGATAAATTAACGCCAGCCTATCTGAAACAACATCTCATTGTCGGAAAAACCACCAAGGCCGAGGTTCGTCAGTATTTTGGTGCCCCGGATTCTGGTCATACGACGGTGACGGCGTCGGGTAAAGAGAGCTGGTATTATTCAGTAGATAAAGGGATCAACCTGGTCAGCCTCGCGGGTTCCATGATCCCGGTAACCGGGGCATCGCAAGCTGCCGATGCGGTCGATAAGTCCAGCCAAAAAGATTCGAACTCGCTGATGATTTTCTTCGATGAAAAAGGCGTGGTGGAAAACTGGGTGCGTTAAAATAAGTAATAATCTGCTTAATTATATAAAAAAGGGGAATGACTCCCCTTTTTTATTACCGTAACGTGTTACTGCTCGTGGCGTTTAAACACCAGTTCGCCTTTCTCTGAGGCATCCGCATCAAAGAAATAGCCTTCGCTATTAAAAGCTTTGAGCTGCTCCGGCTGGGTTAAGCGGTTTTCAATAATGTAGCGACTCATCAGGCCGCGGGCTTTCTTCGCATAAAAACTGATCACTTTGAATTTGCCGTTCTTCTCATCGAGGAATACCGGCTTGATCAGCTGACCCTGCAATTTTGGCGTTTTCACCGATTTAAAATATTCATCGGAAGCCAGGTTGATGACGATATCGTCGCCCTGGTCGCGCAGCGCCTGATTCAGCTTCTCGGTAATGGTATCCCCCCAGAACTGGTACAGATCTTTGCCGCGCGGATTTTCCAGACGGATCCCCATCTCCAGGCGGTAGGGCTGCATCAGGTCTAACGGGCGCAGCACGCCATACAGCCCGGAGAGCATGCGCAGATGCTGCTGGGCGAAGTCAAAGTCGTCCTCGGTGAGTGTCTCTGCCTGCAGGCCAGTGTAGACATCGCCTTTAAAGGCGAGGATCGCCTGGCGGGCATTTTGCGGCGTAAAGTCAGGGTGCCAGTCGTGGAAGCGGGTGGCGTTTAGATCCGCCAGCTTGTCACTAATGCTCATCAGCTTGCCGATTTGCGGTGCGCTCAGCTTACGGGCGATGCCGATAAGCTGCTGAGAATACTCGAGGAGTTCGGGCTGGGTATAGCGAGTCGTTGCCAGCGGGCTTTGATAATCGAGCGTTTTAGCAGGTGAAATCAGAATCAGCATATCCAGTCCTTGCAGGTAATTTCGACGAATTTTAACAAAAAAAGTGCATGGTGGGATCGATAGCTGCAATTGCCGCGCTATTCGCGC
>NZ_GL882775.1:62408-65022 GCF_000195655.1 Klebsiella sp. MS 92-3 | reverse complement strand
GGAAATTCATTCCAGGCGCCCGGGGCCAGCTGTTGGTCAATATCCGGGTAACGAGTGGCATCGAAAGTCGGCTGGATACCCAGCCGCCGCTGACGCAGATAATCGCTGGCGATAATCCGCACCGTCGGGGAGAGCAGCAGAATGGCCGTCAGGTTGGTCATCGCCATCAGCGCCATGATGATATCCGCGCTCTGCCAGACGACAGGCAGGCTAACCATGGTCCCCAACAGCACCATCAGGACGGTGAGTATTCGCAGCCCCCAGATATAGCGGGGCTTATCCAGGCGCAGGAAGACCAGATTATTTTCCGCGTACACGTAATTGGCTACGATAGAGCTAAAGGCGAACAGCAGCACGATGAGGGCGATAAAACCCGCTCCCCAGCCGCCGACCAGCACGCTCATCGCGTGTTGCAAGTCCTGAATACCGTTGAGCGTATATTCATTGTCGGGCCGCGGCGCCAGCATGACGATAATCGCGCTGGCGGTACAGATCACGATAGTATCGATAAACACGCCAATCATCTGCACGATCCCCTGCGCCGCCGGGTGCGGCGGCCAGGAGGCGGCGGCCGCGGCGGCGTTAGGCGAAGAGCCCATCCCTGCTTCATTGGAGAACATGCCGCGCTGGAAGCCGCTGGTCAGCGCCTGGCTGATGGTGTAGCCCACCGCGCCGGCGGCGGCCTCCTGCCAGCCGAAGGCGCAGCGAAAGATGGTGGCGAAAATCGTCGGCAGGGCGGTGATGTGCCACAGGCCGATGAGCAGGCTGGTGGCGATCCACAACAGCGCCATAAAGGGAACGATCCATTGCATCAGACGCGCCACGCCGCGTAAACCACGGAGGATCGCCAGCAAAACGACAACGGCCAGCACGCCGCCGCTGACCGCCGCCGGCAGATCGAACGCATAGCGCAAGGCATGGGCCACGGAGTTAGCCTGCACGGTATTGAAGATAAAACCATAGGCCAGCAGGAGGAGGATCGAAAACAGGACGCCCATCCAACGCATGCCGAGCCCGCGCGCCATGTACCAGGCCGGGCCGCCGCGAAACTGTCCGCGGCTATCGCGTTCTTTATACAGCTGAGCAAGGGAACATTCAGCAAAGCTGCTGGCCATGCCGAGCAGGGCGGAAACCCACATCCAGAATACGGCGCCGGGCCCACCGGCGGCGATCGCCAGCGTCACCCCGGCAAGATTGCCGCTGCCGACCCGGGCGGCAAGGCTGGTACAGAGCGCCTGAAAGGACGTTAAACCACCCGGCTGCGGGTGCAGGCTTTTTTTTAGACTGCGGCCGAATTTGCGCACGTAACGAAACTGAATACCCCGGGTTTGCCAGCTAAACCAGATACCGGCGCCCAGTAGCAGATAAATCATCACTGAGCCCCAGAGTATTTCATTGATAAATGAGAGAAAATCAGGCATTAAACATCCTCTTGTCCATGCCGGTACGCCAGTGTAAGCGTTACCAATTAAGTGACAATCCTTTCGCTTTCAGCAAATTAATCTGCATAGTTTATCACACTCTGCGCTCTTCTCTCGTCGGCGGTTGCGCTGACCCGGCAGCGTGTTATCATCTGGGCAGACCGGTTACATCCCCTTAACTGCTGTTTAAGAGAAATATATCATGACGGATAAATTAACTTCTCTGCGTCAGTACACCACTGTCGTCGCTGACACCGGAGATATTGCGGCAATGAAGCTGTATCAGCCTCAGGATGCCACCACTAACCCTTCCCTGATTCTCGGCGCGGCTCAGATCCCTGAGTACCGTAAGCTGATTGACGACGCTGTCGCCTGGGCTCGTAGCCAGAGCAGCGATCGCGCGCAGCAGATCCTCGATGCTTCCGATAAGCTGGCGGTGAACATCGGTCTCGAAATTCTGAAACTGATCCCGGGCCGTATCTCTACCGAAGTGGACGCACGTCTCTCCTATGACACCGAAGCGTCTATCGCGAAAGCCAAGCGCATCATCAAGCTGTACAACGACGCGGGCATCAGCAACGATCGCATTCTGATCAAACTGGCCTCCACCTGGCAGGGCATTCGCGCCGCTGAACAGCTGGAAAAAGAAGGCATTAACTGTAACCTGACGCTGCTGTTCTCCTTCGCTCAGGCTCGCGCTTGCGCCGAAGCGGGCGTCTTCCTGATTTCGCCGTTCGTTGGCCGTATCCTCGACTGGTACAAAGCCAACACCGACAAGAAAGAGTACGCACCGGCAGAAGATCCGGGCGTGGTTTCCGTCAGCGAAATCTACGAGTATTACAAGCAGCACGGCTATGAAACCGTCGTGATGGGCGCAAGCTTCCGTAACGTTGGCGAAATTCTGGAACTGGCTGGCTGTGACCGCCTGACCATCGCCCCGGCGCTGCTGAAAGAGCTGTCCGAAAGCGAAGGCGCTGTTGAGCGTAAGCTGGTATATACCGGTGAAGTGAAAGCGCGTCCGGAGCGTATTACCGAATCTGAGTTCCTGTGGCAGCATAACCAGGATCCGATGGCGGTAGACAAACTGGCGGAAGGTATCCGTAAGTTTGCGATCGACCAGGAAAAACTGGAAAAAATGATCGACGAACTGCTGTAATCGCGCAGGGGGGGGGCCGCCCCCCCCCCCCCCCCCC
>NZ_GL882775.1:56409-62339 GCF_000195655.1 Klebsiella sp. MS 92-3 | reverse complement strand
TCTGGGGGGATAGACATGGTCAAAACTGCCCGGGGCGGGGGGGGGGCCCCCCCCCCGCCGCCCCCATTACACTGTCTGTCCCGCCTCCGGCAGTGTATCATTTCGTTTAACGCCACAGTTTGAACGGAATAACCATGAATACCTTACGAATCGGCTTAGTTTCCATTTCCGATCGCGCCTCCAGCGGCGTCTATCAGGACAAAGGCATCCCGGCACTGGAAGAGTGGCTGGCACGTGCCCTGACCACCCCTTTCGAGCTGCAAACCCGTCTGATTCCGGATGAGCAGGCCATCATTGAGCAAACGCTGTGCGAACTGGTTGACGAAATGGGGTGCCATCTGGTGCTGACCACCGGCGGAACCGGCCCTGCGCGTCGCGATGTGACGCCCGACGCAACGCTGGCGATCGCCGATCGCGAGATGCCGGGCTTCGGCGAGCAAATGCGCCAGGTTAGCCTACACTTTGTGCCGACGGCTATCCTTTCCCGGCAGGTCGGTGTGATCCGCAAGCAGGCGCTGATCCTCAACCTTCCCGGGCAACCGAAAGCAATTCAGGAGACTCTGGAAGGGGTGAAAGATGCTGACGGCAACGTGCTGGTGCACGGTATTTTCGCAAGTGTACCTTATTGTGTACAGTTGCTTGAAGGGCCTTATGTGGAAACCGATGGCCGTGTAGTAGAAGCTTTTCGTCCCAAGAGCGCCAGACGCGAAACTTTATCCTGAATTTGATGCATTTTTGATATAACCTGCATCGCTAATGGTGTGCCGTTTTATTTACGATATAGTGATTTTTACTTTACACACTATAAAACACGCTGCACACCTCAGGATGAAATTGCGTTATGTCATATGCAAACCGACCGCTCAACCGCCAGGATTATAAAACGCTGACGCTGGCCGCCCTGGGCGGCGCGCTGGAGTTTTATGACTTTATCATTTTCGTTTTCTTCGCCGCCGTCGTCGGCGAGCTCTTCTTCCCTGCGGATATTCCCGAATGGCTGCGCCAGGTGCAAACTTTTGGCATTTTCGCCGCCGGTTACCTGGCGCGTCCGCTGGGGGGCATCATCATGGCCCACTTTGGCGATCTGGTGGGGCGCAAGAAAATGTTCACCCTCAGCATCCTGCTGATGGCGCTGCCAACCCTGGCGATCGGTCTGCTACCGACCTATAGCTCGGTAGGTATCATCGCCCCGCTGCTATTGCTGCTGATGCGTATTCTGCAGGGAGCGGCGATCGGCGGTGAAGTTCCAGGCGCCTGGGTGTTTGTCGCTGAGCATGTCCCGGAAAAACGCATTGGTATCGCCTGCGGCACGCTGACGGCCGGCCTGACGGTTGGCATTCTGCTGGGGTCGGTGGTGGCCACGCTTATCAATACCAGTCTGACGCCGCAGGGGATCCACGACGGCGGCTGGCGGATCCCCTTCCTGCTGGGCGGCGTATTTGGTCTGATAGCGATGTATCTGCGCCGCTGGCTGCAGGAGACGCCGATTTTTCTTGAGATGCAGCAGCGCAAAGCGCTGGCGCAGGAGCTGCCGGTAAAAGCGGTGGCGCTCAAGCACCAGAAGGCGGTGGTGATCTCTATGCTGCTGACCTGGCTGCTGTCGGCTGGCGTGGTGGTGGTGATCCTGATGTCGCCGGTCTGGCTGCAGAAGCACTATGGTTTTGCGCCGGCCATTACCCTGCAGGCCAACAGCATCGCCACCATTATGTTGTGCATCGGCTGTCTGCTCGCCGGGCTGGCGGCGGACCGCTTCGGCGCCAGCCGCACTTTTATCGTCGGCAGCCTGCTGCTGGCGGTTGCCAGCTGGGCATTTTACCATCTTGCCGGCGCCAGCCCGCAGCGGCTGTTTCTGCTCTACGGTACGGTGGGGCTGTGCGTCGGCGTGGTGGGGGCGGTGCCCTATGTGATGGTGCGGGCCTTCCCGGCGGAAGTACGCTTCACCGGCATCTCTTTCTCCTACAACCTGTCGTACGCGATCTTTGGCGGCCTGACGCCGATTGCGGTCACCATGCTGATGGGGGTGTCGCCGATGGCGCCGGCCTGGTATGTGCTGGCCCTGTCGCTGATGGGGCTGGGATTAGGTATCTGGCTGCGTCAGGAGTTGACGGCGCCGACGGGGATGCCGGAAGGGGAGCTGCAGCGTTAACGATGGCTAGCTGATGCTGATAATGACCTGCCCCCCCCCCCCCCCCCGGCCGCGGCGGGGGGGGGGCCAGTCGGGCCAGCGCTGAACGCTGTCCGTCTGACCGGGAAGATACTTCACCCAGTACAAACGCTGTTGAAAACGGCGGACGGTAAATTCCCCCAGCCGCAGACAGGGGCTGGCATCTTCCCGCGCCAGCGCCACCTCGTGCCAGAGGCGCTCAGGCACCTCGCGGGCGGGCATCGGCGCCTGCTGCCCGGCGAGCCAGCGACGCAGCAGCGCCGCTCGGCGCGGCGGACTCATCGTCGCCAGCGGCGCGATAGCCAGCGAGCCATCTTCGGCCACCAGCGACGCCAGCTCCGCCGCCAACATCTCGTCCAGCAGTTGTTCCTGCTCGGCGCACAGGCTGGCGCTGCGGGCGACGGCCTCGCTAAAGTGCGGCCAACGCTCGCGCAGCACCGGGATCACCCGCAGGCGCAGGAAATTGCGGTCATAGGTATCATCCTGATTACTCTCATCTTCGATCCACGACAGCTGATGGGCGAGCGCCCACTGGCGTAGTGATTCGCGGGTTTCATTGAGGAGAGGACGCAGCAGTCGACTGCCGGCAAAGACAGAGGATGGCGCCATCGCCGACAGGCCGGTAGGACCGCTGCCGCGTTTTAACGCCAGCAGCAGGGTTTCGCACTGATCGTCCTGGTGCTGGGCGGTCACTAACACCTCGCCGGCATTGAGCGTATCCTGAAAGGCCTGATAGCGCGCCGCACGAGCGTGGGCCTCGACGCCCAGCCCTCCCCGGGCTAACGTCACGTGATGCACCCCCAGCGGCACCTGCCACTGCTGGCAAATCTGCCGACAATGCGCCACCCAGTCGTCTGCGTGGACGCTAAGGCCGTGGTGAACATGCACCGCCCGCAGCGTCAGCGAGGGATCCTGTTCCCGCAGCAGCACCAGCTGATGCAGAAGAACCGTCGAGTCCAGACCGCCGCTGAAGGCCACCAGCAGCTGGCGATGGGGATGAAGCGTATGCGCAATATCAGCCGTCATATCCACGAACATACCGAGAAGTGATGGCCCGGCACGTTACCGGGCCAGGGCCGCGCTGGCAAGATTTACTGCTGATATATTTCCAGCGGCAGGTCGTCCGGATCGCTAAAGAAGGTAAAGCGTTTACCGGTAAAGGGATCGACACGAATCGCTTCGCACTCCACGCCATGCGCGGTGAGATGGGCTACCGCGGCGTCGATATCATCCACGCTAAAGGCCAGATGACGCAGCCCGCAGGCTTCCGGACGACTGGGGCGGGCTGGCGGAAACGGGAACGAGAACAACTCAATCACATACTCGCCGTTGAGCGCCAGATCGCCTTTCCAGGAATCGCGCTCGGCGCGATAAAACTCACTTTGCAGCGTAAACCCCAGAATATCGCAATAGAACGCTTTACTGCGGGCGTAGTCGGTCGCAATGATGGCAATATGGTGAACCCGTTTCAAACCCAGCATGGTTAAACTCCTTCTGTTAAGCCAGCCACGTTACTCGTGCGCGCCGTTAACGCGCAAGCCTTTCGTCATTTTTTAAGACTCGTACCCGATACACACCGTCCTCATCGCGCTTGGCGCCGTGAATATCGGTCTCAAAGCCCGGGTAATGACGGCCGATAGAGCAAAGCATCAGCAGAAAATCGAGCACCGCCCGGCTTTCCTCGGTGATCATCTCTCCCGGCATCAGCAGCGGAACCCCCGGCGGATAAGGGAGGATCATGTTGGCCGAAATCCGCCCCACCAGGTTCTCCAGTTCAATAGTTTCCACCTCCCCCTTTATCTGGCGCTGCCAGGCGTGATGCGGCGTCATTTTCATTTCCGGCAGGACGTCAAAGGCGCTGAGCATCAGCTGCGGCAGCTGATGCTGACGGATCAAGCGGTGGATCCCCTGCGCCAGATCCTGGATCCGCATGTTGCGGTAGAAGTCGGGATCTTCGGCGTACAGATCCGGCAGCATATTTTTCACCCGCAGATTGAGATCGTAGGCGCGTTTAAACTCGGTCAGGCCGCGCAGCAGCCCCATCGCCCGGGTTTTATCGATGCCGATACTGAACAGGAACAGCAGATTGTAGGGGCCTGTTTTCTCTACCACCACGCCCCGCTCGTCGAGGAACTTCGCCACCAGCGCCGCCGGGATCCCCTCTTCATCCATATTCCCCTGCTCGTCCATGCCCGGCGTCAGAATGGTGACCTTCACCGGATCGAGATACATATGATCCGCATCGGCATCTTTGAAACCGTGCCAGTCCTCGCCCGGCGCTACCGGCCAGCACTCGGCTTTATCCACGGCTTCCGGCTGCCAGATATCAAAGAACCAGCCGTCCGACTCCTCGCGCAGTCGCTGCACCTCTTTGCGGAAGTCCAGCGCCCGCTCAATGGAGCGCTGGATCAGACGTTTACCGGAGTTGCCGCGCAGCATCGCCGCCGCGGTCTCAATCGACGCGACGATGGGGTAGCTCGGCGACGTAGAGGTATGCATCATAAAGGCTTCGTTAAAGGTCTCTTCATCATAGTTGCCTTTAATGTGGATCAGCGAGGCCTGCGACAGCGCGGCCAGCATCTTATGCGTCGACTGCGTCTCGAAGATGACTTTCCCGGGGATCCGCTCCCCGCTCATACCGCTTTTCCCCTGATATATCGGATGGAAATGGGTATAGGGCACCCAGGCGGAATCGAAATGGATCGACGGGACATCGAGCGTCTCCTTAAGCCAGGTGGTGTTATAGAGCAGACCATCGTAGGTGGAGTTGGTGATCACCGCATGCACGGGCCACTGCGCCCCGCCCGTGTCGCGCACTTTCTGCTGAATGCTGTCGCGGGTAAATTCGCGCCGGGGGATACCGCCGAGGATCCCCAGCGCGTTGCGGGTCGGCTTCAGCCACAGGGGAACCACATCGCTCATCATCAGCAGGTGGGCCAGCGATTTGTGACAGTTACGGTCAATCAGCAGGGTGCTGCCGGCGGGCGCCGAGTACATGCCGACAATTTTATTGGACGTCGAGGTGCCGTTGGTCACCATATAGCTTTGCTCGGCGCCAAAGGCGCGCGCGATATACTCCTCCGCCTCCAGGTGCGGGCCGGTATGATCCAGCAGGGAGCCCAGCTCGGTGACCGAAATCGAGACATCCGCCTTCAGCGTATTCCCGCCAAAAAAATCATAGAACAGGCAGCCCACCGGGCTTTTCTGATAGGCGCTGCCGCCCATATGGCCCGGCGTACAGAAGGTATATTTTCCCTCCTGGACATAGTTGAACAGCGCGCGGGTAAACGGCGGAGTGATATTCTCCAGGTACTCGCGGGTGTACTGCCCAATGCGGGTGGCGATCTCTTCGGAGAGTCCCAGCGCATATTCGAAGAACCACAGCGTCATGCGCAAATCCTGACTGCTGACATCCATCGTCGAGTGGGCGTTAATAAAGGCGTACAGAGGAAGGTATTCATTGAGCTGATTGATATCGCTGCACAGATCGACGCTGTATTCATCCCAGTCGAAGATCACCCCGCAGATGCGCGGGTTGTGCTCGATAAACTGCAGCAGGTCGGCGCTGTTTTGCGGCCAGATGGTCTGGAAGCCCTGGCGCTGCAGCGCCGCTTCCAGTTCTTTGATCGGCTCGTCTTTGTGGTAGACGCCGTGAGGCCCCATGATGGCGATGATATTCACGCTTTCCTCCTGGTATTCACCTAAGTCAAGCATCATAGCAATCCCCCGGGCGCATCGCACATAAAAAAAGGGCCGGAAAATCCGG
>NZ_GL882775.1:54148-56289 GCF_000195655.1 Klebsiella sp. MS 92-3 | reverse complement strand
CCCTTAGTGTTTAGTCCTGACGAAAAAGTTAAGCGTAACCGTAGCTCATCAGACGCTGATAACGGCGGTTCAGCAGCTCTTCTTCGCTGAGCAGATCGAGGTCTGCCAGGTCTGCCAGCAGCTGCGCCTTCAGGCTCGCTGCCATCGCTTCCGGGTTGCGGTGAGCGCCGCCCAGCGGTTCCGGAACGATAGAATCGATCAGCTTCAGCTCTTTCAGACGCGGGGCGATAATGCCCATCGCTTCCGCAGCCAGCGGCGCTTTATCCGCGCTCTTCCACAGAATGGAGGCGCAGCCTTCCGGCGAAATGACCGAATAGGTGCTGTACTGGAGCATGTTGACCTTGTCGCCCACGCCGATCGCCAGCGCGCCGCCGGAGCCGCCTTCACCGATTACGGTGCAGATAACCGGCACGCTCAGACGCGACATCTCACGCAGGTTGCGGGCGATCGCTTCCGACTGGCCACGCTCTTCCGCGCCGACGCCCGGGTAGGCACCCGGGGTGTCGATAAAGGTGATGATCGGCATTTTAAACCGCTCAGCCATCTCCATCAGGCGTAGCGCTTTGCGGTAGCCTTCCGGCGCCGGCATCCCAAAGTTGCGGCGAATTTTCTCTTTGGTTTCACGACCTTTCTGGTGGCCGATGATCATCACCGGACGACCGTCAAGACGCGCGATACCGCCGACAATCGCTTTATCGTCAGCGAAGGCGCGGTCACCGGCCAGTTCGTCAAATTCGTCGAACGCCAGGCGGACATAATCCAGGGTGTAAGGACGGCGCGGGTGGCGCGCCAGTTGCGCAACCTGCCATGCACCGAGATCGGCGAAGATTTTGCGCGTCAGCTCTACGCTTTTCTCACGCAGACGATGCACTTCTTCGTCGATGTTAATATCCAGTTTCTCATCCTGACGGCTTACCGCAGTCAGGGAATCGATTTTCGCTTCCAGCTCTGCAATCGGCTGTTCAAAATCTAGGAAATTCAGACTCATAGTATTCCTGTATTAGTCAAACTCCAGTTCCACCTGCTCCGAGCCGATAAGGCCCCGCAGATCGTTAAGTAAACGATCGCTCGGAGAGACGCGCCATGTTGCGCCGAAACGCAACCGCGCGCGTGCATCCGCCCTCTGATAGTAGAGGTGCACTGGAATGGTTCCCGAACGGTGGGGTTCCAGAGACTGACGGAGTCGGTTTAAAAGCTGGTCATCAATTTGCCTGTCCGTCAGCGAGATAGCAAGCCCGCGAGCATATTTTTCCCGGGCTTCGTCAATGTCCATGACTTCACGGGCGGTCATTTTAAGCCCCCCGCTAAAGTCATCAAAGCTGACCTGTCCGCTGACGATAAGTATGCGGTCTTTTTCCAGCAACTGCTGATATTTATCCAGCGCGTCGGTGAATAACATCACTTCCAGCCGCCCGGAACGGTCATCCAGGGTACAGATGCCGATACGATTGCCGCGCTTGGTGACCATTACCCGCGCCGCAATCACCAGCCCCGCCGCCGTGGTGACTTTCCCACGTTCGGTCGGATGCATGTCTTTGAGCCTCACGCCGCCGACGTAGCGCTCAATCTCCTTCAGATACTGGTTAATCGGGTGTCCGGTGAGGTATAGCCCCAGGGTCTCCCTTTCACCATCCAGCACCACCTGCTCAGGCCATGGCTGGCAGCTGGCGTAGGATTGCTCAATTTGCTCGGGCTCTTCCGCCAGCACGCCGAACATATCAGCCTGGCCGATGGCCTCGGCTTTCGCGTGCTGGTCGGCGGCTTTCAACGCATCGCCCAGCGAATTCATCAGCGCCGCGCGATGTGGGCCGAGACGATCGAACGCCCCGGACATAATCAGCTTTTCCAGCACCCGACGGTTGAGCTTTTTAATATCGGTTCGCGCGCAGAGGTCGAACAGCTCGCGGAAATAGCCGCCATTGTTGCGCGCCTCAATAATCGCTTCGATCGGTCCTTCGCCGACGCCCTTGATGGCGCCAATGCCGTAGACGATCTCGCCATCGTCGTTGACGTGGAAATGGTACAGGCCGGAGTTAATATCCGGGGGCAGGATTTTTAGCCCCATTCGCCAGCACTCATCCACCAGGCCAACCACTTTCTCGGTGTTGTCCATATCGGCGGTCATCACCCCCCCCCTAAAA
>NZ_GL882775.1:21643-54048 GCF_000195655.1 Klebsiella sp. MS 92-3 | reverse complement strand
CGCCCCCCCCCGCCGCCATAAACTCGGCCGGGTAGTGCGCCTTAAGCCACAGCGTCTGGTAGGAGACCAACGCGTAGGCGGCGGAGTGCGATTTGTTAAATCCGTAACCGGCGAATTTCTCCACCAGGTCGAAGATTTTCATCGCCAGTTCGCCGTCTATGCCGTTTTTCTTCGCCCCATCCTCAAAGATAGAACGCTGCTTGGCCATCTCCTCCGGCTTTTTCTTACCCATCGCACGACGCAGCATGTCCGCGCCGCCGAGGGTATATCCGGACAGCACCTGGGCAATCTGCATGACCTGTTCCTGATACAGGATGATGCCGTAGGTTGGCTCCAGCACCGGTTTCAGGCTTTCATGCTGCCACTGCACGTCCGGATAAGAGATCTCCTCGCGGCCATGCTTACGGTCGATAAAGTTATCTACCATCCCCGACTGCAGCGGGCCCGGGCGGAACAGAGCCACCAGCGCGATCATATCTTCGAAGCAGTCCGGCTGCAGGCGTTTAATCAGATCTTTCATGCCGCGTGATTCAAGCTGGAAGACCGCGGTGGTTTCCGAGCGCTGCAGCATGTCGAAGCTTTTCTTGTCATCCAGCGGGATGGCGGCGATATCCAGCGGCCCTTCGCCGTTCTTCTCACGGCGCTTGTTGATCATCTCCAGCGCCCAGTTAATGATAGTGAGCGTACGCAGACCGAGGAAGTCGAATTTCACCAGCCCGGCGTATTCCACGTCGTTCTTATCAAACTGGGTAACCGGATGCAGCCCCTGCTCATCGCAATACAGTGGCGCGAAATCGGTGATTTTGGTTGGAGCGATAACTACCCCACCGGCATGTTTACCGGCGTTTCGCGTCACCCCTTCCAGCTTACGCGCCATGTCGATCAGCGCTTTCACTTCCTCGTCCGCCTCGTAGATCTCCGGCAGCTGCGGCTCGGCCTCAAAGGCTTTCGCCAGCGTCATGCCCGGATCGGGCGGCACCAGCTTGGAGATACGATCGACAAATCCGTACGGGTGACCCAGCACGCGACCGACATCGCGGATGACCGCTTTCGCCGCCATGGTACCGAAGGTGATGATCTGCGATACCGCGTCGCGGCCGTACATATCCGCCACGTGCTCAATAACCTGGTCGCGTTTCTCCATGCAGAAGTCAACGTCGAAGTCGGGCATCGAGACACGCTCCGGGTTAAGGAAACGTTCGAACAGCAGGTCGAATTCCAGCGGGTCAAGATCGGTGATCTTCAGCGCGTAGGCCACCAGCGAACCGGCGCCGGAACCGCGTCCCGGGCCAACCGGCACGCCGTTATCCTTCGACCACTGGATAAACTCCATCACAATCAGGAAGTAGCCCGGGAACCCCATCTGGTTGATAACCTGGAGCTCAATATCCAGACGCTGGTCATACTCCGGGCGCTTTTCAGCACGGACGGCAGGATCCGGGAAGAGGAATTCCAGCCGCTCTTCCAGACCCTCTTTCGATTTCATGACCAGGAAATCTTCCGTGGTCATATCGCCGGTCGGGAACTGCGGCAGGAAATATTCGCCAAGCCGCACGGTGACGTTGCAGCGCTTGGCAATTTCAACGCTGTTCGCCAGCGCTTCCGGAATATCGGCGAACAGCTCGCACATCTCTTCCTCGCTGCGCATATATTGCTGCGGCGAGTAGTTGCGCGGCCGTTTCGGGTCGTCGAGCGTAAAGCCGTCGTGGATCGCGACGCGGATTTCATGGGCGTCGAAATCGCTGGTGTCGAGAAAGCGGACATCGTTGGTCGCCACCACCGGCAGGCCGCGCGCTTCCGCCAGCGCCACGGCGGCGTGGAGATAGGCCTCTTCATCCTGTCGACCGGTACGGATCAGCTCCAGAAAATAGCGGTCCGGGAAATGCTCTTCGTAGAAGGCGACGCACTGTTCAACCAGCGGCATATTGCCGCGGATCAGGCTGACGCCGACGTCACCTTTCCGGCCGCCGGAGAGCAGAATCAGCCCTTCCTGATGTTCCACCAGCCAGTCGCGATCGATCCACGGCCCCAGGGCGCCGTAGCCGCGCTGATAGGCGCGGGAAATCAACAGGGTCAGGTTCTGGTAGCCGGTGTTGTTCGCCGCCAGCACGGTCAGCTCGGTAAATTCGTCGCCGAGCAGGTCGCACTGCACGTGAAAGTCGGCGCCGACGATCGGCTTAATCCCCGCGCCGTGTCCCGTCCCGTAGAACTTCACCAGTCCGCAGAGGTTGGTGAAATCGGTGATCGCCAGCGCTGGCATGCCAAGCGAGGCCGCCTTCTTCACCAGCGGCCCGGTCTTTGCCAGCCCATCGATCATGGAATAGTCGCTGTGCACCCGCAGGTGTACGAAACGTGGTTCAGCCATCTTTAGATCCCGGTGACTTAGTTGGACGCCAGGCCCAGGGCACGCTTCACCGGGCCAAAACTGCGCCGGTGATGCTCTGTTGCGCCGTGTTCCTGCAGCTTCTGCAGGTGAACAGCGGTGGGATAGCCTTTATGCTGGGCAAATCCGTAGTGGGGAAATGCGAGGTCCAGCGTGGCCATTTCGGCGTCACGAGTGACTTTTGCCAGAATAGACGCTGCGCTGATTTCTGCCACCCGGCTGTCGCCTTTCACCACCGCCTGGGAGGGCATCGGTAGCGACGGACAGCGGTTGCCATCGATCAGGACAAACTCAGGAACAATGCTCAGGCCGGCGACGGCGCGCTGCATCGCCAGCATAGTGGCATGCAGAATATTCAGCTCGTCGATTTCGTGCGGCTCGGCGCGCCCCAGGCTCCAGCACAGCGCTTTCTCTTTAATCTCATCGAACAGCGCCAGACGACGCTTCTCGCTGAGTTTTTTGGAATCATTCAGACCCACAATCGGCTTCGCCGGATCGAGGATCACCGCCGCGGTCACCACCGCCCCAACCAGGGGGCCACGCCCGACCTCATCGACGCCGGCAACCAGATGGGTATGCGGATAGACGAACTCCATCATTGTTTTGCTAACTCCAGTACGGCGTCCGCCGCCTGCTCATCGGCGTTGCAGCGGATCTGCTGATGCAGGGCGCGGAACGTCTCATGCATCTCATGGCTGGTTTTGCCATCGGCCAGCAGCGGCTGCAGAGCGGCTGCCAGCGCCTGGGGCTCGCACTCATCCTGCAGCAGCTCTTTAACCAGTTCGCGACCGGCCAGCAGGTTCGGTAACGAGACGTAGTCGGTTTTTACCAACCGCTTCGCCAGCCAGAAGGTGAACGGCTTCATCCGGTAGCCAACCACCATCGGGCATTTCGCCAGCATACACTCCAGCGCTGCCGTCCCGGAGGCCAGCAGCGCGGCGTCGCTGGCGATCATCGCATCGCGCGCCTGACCGTCCAGCATATGCACGATCATATCCGGCGCCGTCTCAGCTTTAATACGCTCAAACTGCTCCCGCCGTTTAGCATTAACCAGCGGCACCACCACCTGCAGATCGGGATAGGTGGCGCGCAGAAGCTGCGCGGTTTTCAGGAAGTCGGCGCTAAGCATTTCGACTTCCGCGCCGCGGCTGCCGGGTAGCAGAGCGAGGCAGCGCACGCTGTGCGGGATCCCTAACCGGTCGCGCGCAGCGCCTTTGTCAGGATCCAGCGGCATCGCATCCGCCATGGTATGGCCAATAAAGCGGCAGGGGACGTTAAATTTGTCATAAAACGCTTTTTCGAAAGGCAGAAAGGCTAGCACCAGATCGGTGGATCTGCCGATTTTGAAAACGCGTTTTTGTCGCCAGGCCCAGACCGACGGGCTGACGTAGTGAATGGTTTTGATGCCCTGCTTTTTCAGATTTCCTTCGAGGGTGATATTAAAGTCAGGGGCGTCGATGCCGACGAAGACATCGGGACGCAGCTCGCCGAAGCGGCGGGTCAAATCGGCGCGAATATGGAGTAAGCGACGCAGGCGACCGAGCACTTCAACAATGCCCATCACCGCCAGCTCTTCCATTTCATACCAGGCTTCGCACCCTTCCGCCTGCATTAGCGGCCCCGCCACGCCGACAAAGCGCGCATTCGGGATGCGTGCTTTAAGCGCGCGGATGAGACCAGCGCCTAGAATATCGCCGGAGGTTTCTCCGGCGACCAGGGCAATCGTCAGGGGACGCTGTTCAGCCATTAACGAATCAAGCCGCGGGTAGAACGAGCGAAGAAATCGACAAACGGCTGAACCTCAGGATGCTGAGCAGCCAGTTCGGCGATTTCCGGCTTGGCTTCTTCCAGCGTTTTGCCGCTGCGGTACAGCAGTTTATACGCGTTGCGGATCGCAGTGATTGCTTCCCGGCTGAAGCCGCGACGTTTCAGCCCTTCGATGTTAACGCCGAACGGCGTCGCATGGTTGCCCTGGGCAATGACGAACGGCGGAACGTCCTGCGCCACGCCGGAGCAGCCGCCAACCATAACGTGTGAGCCAATGACGCAGAACTGATGCACCGCCGTCATGCCGCCGATAATGACATAATCATCCAGCGAAACATGGCCCGCGAGCGTCGCGTTATTGGCCAGAATGCAGCGATCGCCAAGCGTACAATCGTGCGCCACGTGGGCGTTGATCATCAGCAGGTTATCGTTGCCCACCTTTGTTAATCCACCGCCCTGTACTGTGCCGCGATGAATGGTGACGCTTTCGCGAATGCGGTTGCGATCGCCAATTTCCACCCGGGTCGGTTCGCCAGCATATTTCAGATCCTGGTTAACTTCGCCGATGGAAGCGAACTGATAGATCTCATTGTCACGGCCGATTTTGGTGTGGCCGTTAACGACAACGTGAGACTTCAGCACGGTGCCTTCGCCGATTTCGACGTTAGCGCCAACAATACAAAACGGACCAATGTGGACGTTAGCGCCAATCACGGCGCCTTCTTCTACAATGGCGGTAGGATGAACAAAAGCGGTTTTATCAATCACGTATCAGGCCTCCCGGCTACGCGCACACATCATCGTCGCTTCGCAAACCACTTTACCGTCAACCAGCGCAACGCCTTTGAAACGGGTCAGGCCGCGGCGGGTTTTCTCGAAAGTGACTTCCATAATCATCTGATCGCCTGGTACTACCGGGCGTTTGAAGCGTGCTTCATCGATACCCGCGAAGTAGTAAAGCTCGCCTGGTTCCAGTTTTCCGACGCTTTTGAACGCCAGAATCCCGGTGGCTTGCGCCATTGCTTCCAGAATCAGGACGCCCGGCAAAATCGGCTTACCAGGGAAGTGCCCCTGGAAAAACGGCTCGTTTACAGAAACATTTTTTACTGCGCGCAGAAAACGACCTTCTTCAAAATCCAGCACGCGGTCTACCAGCAGGAACGGGTAACGGTGAGGCAGAAGTTCCAGAATCTCTTCAATGTGCAGAGTATGAGTGTCAGTAGTCAAAATACTCTTCCTGTCTAAATGTACTAAAAGGCAATAATAACACGGCCTGCGGCAATCTTTTAGCGAATGCAACAGGCCGAAAATGTCATGTGACCAAATGATGAATTAGTCTTGTTGATTAACCTTGCGCTCAATCGCTTTCAGGCGCTTGCTCATCTCGTCAATATTCATCACCAGCGCAGCGGTTTTACGCCACGCCTTGTTCGGCTGCAGCGGAATACCGGAGGAATATACGCCAGGTTCGCTGATAGGACGCATCACCATCCCCATCCCCGTGACGGTGACCTTATCGCAGATTTCCATATGGCCGTTAATCACGCTGGCGCCGCCAATCATGCAGTAGCGGCCAATTTTCAGGCTGCCCGCCATGATAACGCCGCCAGCGACCGCGGTATTGTCGCCAATCACCACGTTATGCGCAATCTGGCACTGGTTATCAATGATAACCCCGTTGCCAATCACGGTATCGTCCAGCGCACCACGGTCAATCGTGGTGCAGGCGCCAATCTCCACGCGATCGCCAATAATGACGCGACCCAGCTGCGGGATCTTTACCCAGTTACCGCGATCGTTAGCGTAGCCGAAGCCATCCGCGCCAATCACCGTGCTGGACTGAATCAGGCAATTCTCGCCGATCTCAATCTCATGGTAAACGGTCACATTAGCCCACAAACGCGAGCCGGCGCCTATTTTCGTATTTTTCCCAACGAAGCAGCCTGCGCCGATAACTACGTTATCGCCCAGCACTACGCCGGATTCGATAACCGCGTTGGCGCCAATGGCAACGTTGCTACCCAGCTTCGCCGACGGATCGATGACCGCGCTCGGCGCGATATCCTGAGCCGGCTGCGGCGTGGTATCAAGAATTTGAGCCATGCGCGCGTAGGTCAGGTAGGGGTTACGCACTACCAGCGCGGCGCTATGGGCAAAAGGTAAATCATCCTGCGTCATCACAACGGCAGAAGCCTGGCAAGCGGCCAGGTGCTCACGGTACTTAGGGTTGACCATGAAAGTGATTTGGCCCGTTTTCGCGCTCTGCATGGACGCAACGCCGGTGATGACGATATCGCCATCACCGTGTAATTCTGCATCCAACTGCTGCGCGAGATCAGCCAGTCGAATTGAAGGCATTACTTATTTAACCTGTTTCAGCACATCAGCGGTGATGTCTTTTACATCGCTGCTGTTATATGCAACGGCATTCGCGTCAACCACCAGATCGATGCTCTGATCTTTCGCTACGCTCTGTACGGCAGTCTGGATACGGGTAACCAGTTTGCCACGCTCTTCGTTGGAACGACGTGCGCGATCCTGTTCAAACGCCTGCGCTTTCTGGGAGAAGGTCTGGCGCTGAGCCATCACGTCTTTTTCCAGTTTGGTACGTTCGGCGCCCGGCTTCATGGACTGCAGACGCTGCATTTTGGATTGCAGGTCGCCTTCCATACGCTGCAGTTCGCTAGCGCGGCCTTTGAACTCGTTTTCCAGCGTGTTGGAAACGCCAGTTTTCTGGGCAACCTGTTGGAACAGGCTGTTCATGTTCACCAGGGCAATTTTATCTGCCGCCTGAGCGGAAGTTACCATTGCCAAACCCAGACCTGCAGCTAATAACCACTTTTTCACAATAAACTCCTTACCATCCCATGAGTACCCAGGGGTACCGTTATTTGCGTGGCGAGGCGATAAACGCGTTATCGCCTACAGTCAGCGCTATACTGCACTTGCATTCCGTTGCCGCCAACAATTACCAGGTTTTACCAATGTTAAACTGGAACTGTTCGGCTTTGTCTCCATCGTACTTTTTGAACGGTTGGGCGTAGGAGAAGACCAACGGCCCCAACGGCGACATCCACTGTACGGCAATACCCGCAGACATACGGATGTTGCTCGGATCGCTGTAATCCGGATAACCAGCGTACGCGCTCGAATCCCAGTGAGTATCCCATACGGTACCCATATCCCAGAAGACGGAAGTACGGACCGAGTTCGCATATTTGTCACTAATAAACGGCGTCGGGGTAATCAGCTCAAGGCTGGCCACCGCCATCGCGTTACCGCCCACCGCATCATCGGATTTACACGGTGCGGATTCGGTGCTCTTACATTCATTATCGTAACTATCGTCATCATCATGACGACTGCTTGCCGGGAAGTACACCGCCTTCGGACCAATGGTGTTCGACTGGAAGCCACGCACGGTGCTGGAACCACCGGCATAGAAGTTCTCATAGAACGGCATCTCTTTGCCGCCGATACCATCGCCATAACCAAAGCGCGTACGACCCAGTACTACCCACTGATGATCGTTGTCGATCGGCACGTAGGTCGCGGTATCCAGCGTCGCTTTGTAGTACTCGTTGTCTGAGCCCGGAATGGTCACCTTACCGTTCAGGTTGACGCGCGAACCTTCCGTTGGGAAGAAGCCGCGGTCAAGCTTGTTATAGGTCCAACCGTAGTTGAAGGTGAAGTCATTCGCACTGAACGAGTTCCGGTCGTTGGTGTTGTCCGGATACTGGCCCATCGAGTTAAGGTAACGCCACATTGCCACCTGCGGCTGCATATTGGACAGGGAGTTATGCACATAACCGACGCCGGCGCGCAGTGTGTTGTATTCGTTGACCGGGAAGCCCAGCGTAATGTCTGTACCATAGCTTTTGTTGGTATAGTCAGACAGATCCGCATCGTTCGCATCAAAGTCATTATAGAAGACACGACCGCCGAGGCTTACACCGTCTACGGTGAAGTACGGGTTGGTCACCGACAGCTCGGTATAGGTCTGGTAGTCGTTTTTGGTACCGTTGATCCCGACAGCATAGCCAGTACCTAACCAGTTATCCTGCTGAACGCCCGCCTGGAAGCTGACGCCGCTCTCGGTGCCGTAGCCGATACCGAAGTTGAAGCTACCGGTGTTACGCTCTTTCACCTTGTAGACAACGTCGACCTGGTCCGGGCTGCCCGGCACGCGCTGGGTATCAGTATCCACCGTTTCAAAGAAACCTAAACGGTTGAGACGGTCTTTACCCTGATCGACGAGGTCGCTCCCCAGCCATGCGCCTTCCATCTGGCGCATTTCGCGGCGCAGTACGGCATCTTTAGAGGTGTCGTTGCCTTCGAAGCGAATTTTACGCACGTAATAACGGTTGCCTGCGTCGACGTTAACGTGCAGCTTAACGGTTTTATCGCTGTCGTTGATCTCCGGCTGCGACTGCACGCGCGGATAGGCGTAACCATAACGACCCAACAGTTTCTTGATGTCGTTTTCCATCTTGGTCACTTTCGCGCCGTTGTACAGTTCGCCTGGCTCAACTTTAGTCAGCGCTTCAATTTCCGCGGAATGGCCAGCGAGGTTGCCCGTCACCTGCACTCCGGAAAACTTGTACTGATCGCCTTCGGTGATGTTGACGGTGATGTAGATCCCTTTCTTATCCGGCGTCAGGCTGACCTGGGTAGAATCGATGTTGAAACGGGCATAGCCGCGATCCAGGTAGTAGCTGCGCAGGGTTTCAAGGTCGCCCGCTAGCTTCTGCTTCTGGTATTTACGGTCGCCGACCACGTTCCACCACGGCACCTCATCGCGCAGCTGGAAGTGGGAGATCAGCTCATCGGTCGAAAACGCATGGTTGCCGACGATGTTGATCTGTTGAATTTTTGCGGAGACGCCTTCCTGGAAGACCAGCTTCAAATCGACACGGTTACGCGGCAGCGGCGTAACGACTGCTTTGACGCTGGCGCTGTATTTACCGACGCTGTAGTAGAAGTCTTCAAGACCCTTCTCGATATCCGCGATGGTCGTGCGGTCAAGCGACTCGCCCACCCGAACGCCTGAGGCCTCAAGGTTCTGCTTGAGCATGTCATCTTTCACCGACTTGTTGCCGGAGAAGGTGATGCTGGCGATCGTCGGACGCTCTTTCACCTGCACCAGCAGGGTATCACCATCGCGCAGGACGCGGACGTCCTCGAAGTTGCCAGTGGCAAACAGCGCGCGAATAGTGTTACTGATATCATCGTCGGTCACCGTATCGCCAGGACGCACTGGCATACTGAGGAGGGCCGCACCAACAGCGACACGCTGCAAGCCTTCGAAATGAATGTCCTTCACCACGAACCCTTCAGCACCGTATACAGTCGCGCTGCTAAACAGCAGCGACGCTATGAGCAACTTTTTCATCGCCATCGTTATTATGCGTTCTTCCTAACAAACTCTCTTATAACCGAGAGAAATCATTGAAAAGTGCAAGCCCCATTAACAGCACCAGCAGTATTGAGCCAATGCGATAACTAAAGTCTTGAACTCGCTCGGATACCGGCCCGCCCTTCAGCTTTTCAATCGCTAAAAACAGCAGATGTCCCCCATCCAGTACGGGTAGAGGGAACAGGTTGATGATTCCGAGGTTCACGCTAATCAGCGCCAGGAACATCAGATAATAAATCAACCCAAACTCCGCTGACATTCCAGCCCCCTGAGCGATAGAGATCGGCCCACTGAGGTTGTTCAGTTTGACATCACCGGTTATCAATTTACCCAGCATCCTGACCGTCAGCGACATCAGCTGCCAGGTTTTATCCGTGGCTTCAGCGATGGCGGCAAACGGTCCGTACTGACGTACTGTCTTGTATTCTTCAGGCAGCGGGATGACCTTTGGCACCACCCCTGCGAACCCTTCCGCCTTACCTTTCACCGTTTTCGCATCCGGCGTCAGGGTTAACGGCAGCGCACTCCCCTGCCGTTCAATCTCCAGCGCCAGCGCTTTGCCCGGATTATCGCGCACCAGATTAACAAACGTCATCCACTGCGTTAACGGTTGACCATCGACTTTAACGATCCGGTCGCCCGCTTGCAAACCCGCTTTCTGGGCTGCCGATCCCGCCTGAACCTCAGCCAGCACCGTATCAATCTGCGCGCTGCGCGGCTGGATCCCCAGCGAGGTCACGGGATCTTGCTTGTCTGGCTCAAACGACCAGTGCCGCAGATCGACGATTTTATCCTGGCGCTGATTGGTCCCGAAAGGGGCGACGGTAACTATTGTTTGCGGGTTGCCGATTTTGGCCACCAGCTGCAGACGCACCGCATCCCAATCAGGCGTTTCGATACCATCTATCGCTTTAAGTTCCGTTCCTTTTGCAATTTGTGCTTGCGCGGCAACCGAATTGGGCGTTATTTCACCCACCACCGGCCGCACGCCGGGAACGCCGATGATAAAGACCAGCCAGTAAGCAAAGATAGCGAAAATGAAGTTAGCGATGGGGCCGGCGGCAATCACCGCCGCACGCTGACCGACGGTTTTATTGTTGAAGGCGTAGTGACGCATCTCCGGCGCCACCGCTTCAACACGCTCATCCAGCATCTTGACGTAGCCGCCCAGTGGGATCAGGGCGATGACGAACTCTGTGCCCTGCTTATCCATCCGCCGCCACAGCGCTTTGCCGAAGCCGATAGAAAAACGCTCAACCCGGATACCGCAGCGGCGCGCCACCCAAAAATGGCCAAACTCATGCACCGTAATCAGTACGCCAAGCGCAATGATAAAAGCCGCCAGATTCCAGAGCACGCTCAGCATATAACCTTCCGTCAAATCGTCCTGAAGACCAACAGTAGCAGACAGGCGAAGACCGGTACCGCCGCCGTCAGGCTGTCGATACGATCGAGAATACCACCATGTCCGGGAATCAAGTGCCCGCTATCCTTAATGCCGGCCTCGCGCTTAAACATACTTTCCGTCAGGTCGCCCAGCACCGAAGCCAGGGCCGCCACCACCGAACAAACCAGCAGCACCGTCGGCGTGACGTCAAGATGGGCCCACACGCCGTAGGCCCAGGAAATCACTGCCGCGGTCAGCAAACCGCCAAAAAAGCCCTGCCAGGTTTTACCCGGTGAGACCTTCGGCGCCAGCTTGTGCTTGCCAAACATTTTACCAAACATATAGGCGCCAGAGTCTGCGCCCCACACCAGGATCATGACGTACAGCAGCCACAGCGCGCCGCTGTAGTGGTTATCGGCATAGTGCCAGGCGCGCAGCGCCAGCATGCCCCAGAAAAACGGGACGATGGTCAGGATGCCGAAGATGAGGCGCAGCACCTTTGAGTGGCGCCAGAATGCCGCCGACGCCGGGTATGAGAGCACCAGCAGTAACGCGACGATCCACCAGGCAAAAGAGGCCCATAGCGACCCTTCAACCATCGGTTGATGAACGTCATAATGGTATTCAGGCAGCAGAAAAAGCATCGCCGCCAGCAGAAGGCCGCACAGCACCGCCAGCCAAACCCGCTGCGACGTCGAGGTAAAACCGCTCAGTTGTCCCCACTCCCAGGCGGCGAGCATACAGACCACCAGGGTGACGATAGCAAAGCCCATCGGCGGCAATAAAAACAATGCCGCAATGACGATGGGGATTAAGACGAAAGCAGATATCAGGCGATACTTCAGCAAAAGTGACCCCCATCAGGCATGACTGCCACCCGGCTCAGTGCCGCCGAAACGACGCTCTCGATTAACAAAGGCATGGAGTGCACCTTCAAAGTCCTGTTCAGCAAAATCGGGCCAAAGAACATCCGTAAAGTAAAGTTCGGCATAGGCAATTTGCCAAATCAGAAAGTTACTTATTCGGTGCTCTCCCCCGGTCCTAATAACTAAATCAACGGGAGCCAGTTCATGCATGCAGACCTGCTGACTCAGCATGTCTTCCGTGATCTGCTCAGGCAGCAGCGTCCCGTCCTGTACCTGTTTCGCCAGCAAACGAACGCCCTGGGTAATATCCCAGCGACCGCCGTAATTGGCTGCAATATTCAGCGTTAAGCCGGTATTGTTTGCGGTTAGCGCTTCCGCTTTGCGGATCCGCTCCTGCAGGCGCGCATTGAAGCGCGTGGTGTCGCCAATAATCCGCAGACGCACATTGTGTCGGTGCAGGCTTTTGACTTCGCTATCCAGCGCCCAGACGAACAGTTCCATCAGCGCACTGACTTCCTGAGCCGGACGGTTCCAGTTTTCGCTGCTGAACGCGTATAACGTTAACGCCTCAATCCCATTATTCGCCGCGAAGGAGACCGCGCGACGCACGGATTTCGCCCCGGCCTTATGCCCGAAAGCGCGAATTTTACCTTGCCGTTTCGCCCAACGGCCGTTGCCATCCATAATAATGGCGACATGACGGCAGCCATGGGTGGGCGATATTTCGCTGACAGTTTGATTAGCAGACAACATCACGCGTTTTAAGTCCATAATAAGGATTAACTAGCCACCAAACAGAGGCCACCGGGCCGCGCTGGATACGCATTTTTATCCGGTGCCGGGGCTGCAGCCAATCGCAGAGAACAACCAAAAGCTTTACGCAAAAAAGCCGTGTTTTGTCACGGCCACCGTAATCTTTAACAACAAAATGCAACGATCGGGTGGCGCAGACTATATCACCGAAGCCTTGCGCCCACAAATATCACCGCGTTACGCCTGCGCAACCAACCGCAGCAGCTGCTGGTGAGCGATTGCGCGCGCCTCGGCGTCGATAACCAGAACATCATCAATGCTTTGCGGCTCCTGCAGGTCCATCTTATCCAGCACCGCCAGGTTAACCGCCGCAATATCGGTAAAGCGGATATCGCCATGCAGAAACGCGGCAACCGACTCTTCATTAGCCGCATTCAGCGTCGTGGTCGCGGCCTGGCCGACATCAAACGCGTCCATCGCCAACTTCAGGCACGGATATCGCGTATAGTCCGGCGCGGAGAAGCTCAGATTGCTCAACTGACAGAAGTCCAGCGGTTTAACGCCGGAATTCAGTCGCTGCGGCCAGCCCATGGTATGGGCGATCGGCGTGCGCATATCCGGCTCCCCAAGCTGGGCCAGCACGCTGCCATCCTGATAGCGAACCATCGAGTGGATCACCGACTGCGGATGGATCAGCACTTCCATCTGCTGGGCCGAGGCGTTAAACAGCCAGCGCGCTTCAATATATTCCAGGCCTTTGTTCATCATCGTGGCCGAATCGACGGAGATCTTGCGCCCCATCGACCAGTTGGGATGACGGCAGGCCTGATCCGGGGTCATCGCCGCCAGTTCAGCCACGGCCGTCTCGCGGAAAGGCCCACCGGAGCCGGTCAGCAGGATAGACGAGACGCCGTTCCGGGCAAGATCAGCGTATCCCAGATGCTGCTGAATTGTCTCCGGCATACTCTGAAAAATAGCGTTATGCTCGCTATCGACCGGTAGCAATCGCGCCCCCGACTGTTGCACCGCCTCCATGAATAAGCGACCGCAGGTCACCAGCGATTCTTTATTCGCTAACAATACCGTTTTCCCGGCGCGGATCGCCGCCAGCGTCGGCACCAGTCCCGCCGCGCCGACGATTGCCGCCATGACCTGATCGACCTCATCCAGCGCCGCGACCTCGGCCGCCGCCTGCTGGCCGCTTAGCACCTCGGTGCGACAGCCATGCTCATGCAGACGGGTGCGCAACCACTCAGCGCTTTGCGCATCGTCCATCACCGCGTAACGGGGGGTAAATTCCAGGCATTGTTCAACCATACGGTCAACGTTTTTCCCCGCGACCAGCGCGGCGACGGAAAAGCGACCAGGGTTATGGCGCACCACGTCCAGCGTGCTACAGCCAATGGAGCCGGTCGAACCGAGAACGGTTAATTGCTTCATGAGACGTCCAGAAGAGTGGAAACAGAATAAAAAGCAAAACGCCGCCAGCAAGCCCCTACGCAGCAACTATCGGGGATGAGACGGCGGCATTAGGCCTTCAACTAAGCGCTAAAGGCTACAAGGCCAGCGGTTGCAACGCAATCCCGAGAATTGAGCGTACAGTCTTCTGTACGGCGTTTCAGATTTTACTCAGGCCAGAGCCTGTCTGGCCCGAGTAAGGGCAGAGCATTAGAACTGCATCAGTTCCGCTTCTTTGTCTGCCAGCGCCGCGTCAACTTTTTTGATGGCGGCGTCAGTCATTTTCTGCACGTCGTCCTGAGAACGGCGATCGTCATCTTCGCTGATCTCTTTTTCTTTCAGCAGCGCTTTGACTTTATCGTTGGCGTCACGGCGAACGTTACGCACGGCAACGCGCGCCTGCTCGGCTTCACCACGCACGATCTTGGTCAGATCTTTACGACGCTCTTCGGTCAGCGGCGGCAGCGGAACACGAATATCGCTGCCGGCAGAGCTTGGGTTCAGACCGAGGTCGGAGGCCATGATCGCTTTTTCAACGGCCGCGGACATAGAACGGTCAAAGACGTTGATTTTCAGGGTACGGGAGTCTTCGACGGTGACGCTGGCCAGCTGGCGCAGCGGGGTCGGAGTACCGTAGTATTCAACAACAATCCCGTCCAGCAGGCTCGGAGAAGCACGACCCGTGCGAATTTTGCTGATTTGGTTTTTGAATGCTTCGACGCATTTTTCCATGCGGATTTCAGCATCTTTTCTGATATCGCTAATCACGTTACGAATCCTTGAAAGCTTGTCTCAGTCAGACCAGACGGGGCACCCGTCGGAAAATGAGCTAAGTATAGTCAGATTTAATGAAAATCACCGGGCAATATCCCCGCGAAAGTAAAGCGGAATATTACCCGGATTTGGCGCTGACGGGAATTATTCCGTGATCAATGTGCCTTCTTTTTCGCCCATCACCACGCGACGCAGGGCGCCAGGTTTGTTCATGTTGAAGACGCGAATCGGTAATTTATGGTCACGCGCCAGGGTGAAGGCCGCCAGATCCATGACTTTCAGCTCTTTTTCCAGAACTTCGCTGTAGGTCAGCTGATCGTACATGGTGGCAGAAGGATCTTTTGCCGGGTCAGCGGTGAATACGCCGTCAACCTTGGTGGCTTTCAGCACCACATCGGCTTCAATTTCGATACCGCGCAGGCAGGCTGCGGAATCGGTGGTAAAGAACGGGTTGCCGGTACCAGCGGAGAGGATCACTACGCGGTTGTTGCGCAGCAGGCTGATCGCCTCTGCCCAGCTGTAGTTGTCGCATACGCCGTTCAGCGGAATGGCGGACATCAGACGAGCGTTCACATAGGCGCGGTGGAGCGCATCACGCATTGCGAGGCCGTTCATGACCGTTGCCAGCATGCCCATGTGGTCGCCCACAACGCGGTTCATACCCGCTTTCGCCAGACCAGCACCACGGAACAGGTTACCGCCACCAATTACTACGCCAACCTGAATACCCAGCTCAACCAGCTCTTTGATCTCCTGAGCCATGCGGTCAAGTATGCTTGCATCAATACCGAAGCCTTCTGAGCCCTGCAGCGCTTCGCCACTTAATTTCAGCAGAATACGTTTGTAGACGGGTTTTGCATTGGTAGCCATGTTTCTTTCCTGAGACTGTCAACGAATGAGATGTGATAATTCCGGCGACATTGTATGTCGCATTTCAGCGCGGCCACTATAAGCAGTTGGCTGAATTTACAAAATGGGCGCAAAAAGAAGCCGCCCTCAGGCGGCTCCTTTTTTTAAAAATTAAGACTGCTTGGACATCGCAGCAACTTCTGCTGCAAAGTCAGTCTCAACTTTCTCAATGCCTTCGCCCACTTCAAAGCGGATGAAGCCAGTCACGTCAGCGTTGTGCTCTTTCAGCAGCTGGCCAACAGATTTGCTCGGCTCCATAACGAAAGGCTGACCAGTCAGAGAAACTTCGCCGGTGAATTTCTTCATGCGGCCTTCAACCATTTTCTCTGCGATTTCTTTCGGCTTACCGGACTGCATCGCGATGTCCAGCTGAACCTGGTACTCTTTCTCTACCACTTCAGCAGACACGTCTTCCGGCTTAACGAATTCCGGCTTGCTTGCAGCAACGTGCATTGCCAGCTGCTTAACCAGCTCTTCGTCAGCGCCTTTAGCGGCAACCAGAACGCCGATACGCGCACCGTGCTGGTAGCTGCCCAGAACGTCGCCTTCCAGAACAGCGATACGACGGATGTTGATGTTCTCGCCGATTTTAGCAACCAGCGCAACACGTTCTTCTTCGAACTGCGCTTTCAGAACTTCAACGTCGGAGATTTTACCTGCAACAGCGGCGTCCAGTACTTTGTCGGCAAATGCCTGGAAACCACCATCTTTAGCAACGAAGTCAGTCTGGCAGTTAACTTCCAGAATGTAACCGTAGTTGCCTTCGATTTTGGTTTTGATCACGCCGTCAGCAGCCACGTTGCCTGCTTTCTTCGCCGCTTTGATCGCGCCGGATTTACGCATGTTTTCGATTGCCAGCTCGATGTCGCCATTCGCTTCAGTCAGCGCTTTTTTGCAATCCATCATGCCTGCGCCAGTACGTTCGCGCAGCTCTTTTACCAGGGAAGCGGTAATTTCAGCCATTCTAAAATCCTCGGGAGATGTGGATACTGCCCGGCCAACGGCCAAACAGCGTAAATTGAAAAAAGGGGCCGATAATGGGCCCCTATTCATACACGGTACTAATAAGGGCTTAAACCTTATTATTCAGCTTCTACGAAGCTTTCTTCCGCCTGAGAAGCCAGGTCCTGAGAGCGACCTTCACGAACGGTAGCAGCAACAGCGCCCAGGTACAGGCTTACTGCGCGGATTGCATCGTCGTTACCCGGGATAACGAAGTCTACGCCGTCCGGATCAGAGTTGGTATCAACGATAGCAAATACCGGGATGCCCAGGTTGTTTGCTTCTTTGATAGCGATGTGCTCGTGGTCAGCGTCGATAACGAACAGTGCGTCCGGCAGGCCGCCCATATCTTTGATACCGCCCAGGCTGTTTTCCAGCTTGTCCAGCTCACGAGTGCGCATCAGCGCTTCTTTCTTGGTCAGCTTGTCGAAAGTACCGTCCTGGGACTGAGTTTCCAGGTCTTTCAGACGTTTGATGGACTGACGAACGGTTTTCCAGTTAGTCAGCATACCGCCCAGCCAGCGATGGTTCACGAAGAACTGATCGCAGCTCAGAGCAGCGTCTTTTACCGCTTCGCTTGCAGCGCGCTTAGTACCAACGAAAAGGATTTTACCTTTACGAGCAGCGATCTTGTTCAGTTCAGCCAGAGCTTCGTTGAACATCGGTACGGTTTTCTCAAGGTTGATGATGTGAACTTTGTTACGCGCGCCGAAGATGAAAGGCTTCATTTTCGGGTTCCAGTAACGGGTCTGGTGACCGAAGTGAACACCAGCCTTGAGCATGTCGCGCATGGAAACAGTTGCCATGTTTAAAACCTCTATAGATTAAATTGGGGTTATGCCTCCACGTATCCCATATTACCGACCCCGAAGGGCACCCCGGAATATGTGCCGATACGTGTGTGTTATTACACAAAGTGAGCTATGTCGCTTACGTCCATCCTTGTGTATCTGAGATGGAACGGAAGTCCGGCGCGCTTTATACCACAAAATCCATCCAGACACCAACTCTTGTTGACGTCGCGTGCTGTTAATGATTCTCAGTTTGGCACCAGCCTGCCCGGACTGTTACCATTGACAGGACTTACTCTATTATTGTCGAAAATATCGACACTGCTGGACATACTCCATGGCTATCTCTATTAAGACATCTGAAGACATCGAAAAAATGCGCGTTGCCGGCCGCCTGGCCGCCGAAGTGCTGGAAATGATCGAACCCTACGTCAAACCGGGCGTTAGCACCGGCGAACTGGACCGCATCTGTAACGACTATATCGTTAACGAGCAGAAGGCCATTTCCGCCTGCCTCGGCTATCACGGCTATCCGAAATCCGTCTGCATTTCGGTCAATGAAGTGGTCTGTCACGGTATCCCTGATGACGGCAAGCTGCTGAAAGATGGCGATATCGTGAATATCGACGTGACCGTCATTAAAGATGATTTCCATGGCGATACCTCCAAAATGTTTATCGTCGGCAAACCGACGATTCTCGGCGAGCGCCTGTGCCGCATCACTCAGGAAAGCCTGTACCTGGCGCTGAGAATGGTGAAGCCAGGCATCAACCTGCGCACCATCGGCGCGGCGATCCAGAAATTTGTGGAAGCCGAAGGTTTCTCCGTGGTGCGTGAGTACTGTGGCCACGGTATCGGCCGCGGCTTCCATGAAGAACCTCAGGTGCTGCACTACGATTCGCCGGAGACCAACGTCGTACTCAAACCAGGCATGACCTTCACCATCGAGCCGATGGTCAACGCCGGTAAAAAAGAGATCCGCAGCATGAAAGACGGCTGGACGGTGAAAACCAAAGACCGGAGCTTGTCTGCGCAGTACGAGCATACTATTGTGGTGACTGACAACGGCTGCGAAATTCTGACGCTACGCAAGGATGACACTATCCCGGCGATAATCTCGCACGATGAATGATGAAAAGCCGGCGCCCGCCGGCTTTTTTATTAGATAGTTTTTTCTTATGGTGACGCGATGAGCAACTCATTACCTGACACAGCCTCCCCTCTCCTGCCCGTCCCGCCGGAACACCCGGTGAGCTGGCCGCAGGGCGATCTGAACTGTGCCGCAATCAAGGCGCACATCGATACCTTCCAGCACTGGCTGGGCGAGGCGTTTGACTCCGGCATCGTCGCGGAGCAGCTCATCGCGGCGCGCACCGAATTTATCGACCAGTTGCTGCAGCGATTATGGATCGCCTGCGGTTTTGAATCCGTCAGCGACCTGGCGCTGGTCGCCGTCGGCGGCTATGGCCGTGGCGAACTGCACCCGCTCTCAGACGTCGATCTGCTGATCCTCAGTCGTAAAAAACTGCCGGACGACCAGGCGCAAAAAGTCGGCGAACTGCTCACCCTGCTGTGGGACGTCAAGCTGGAGGTAGGCCACAGCGTACGCACCCTCGAAGAGTGCCTGCTGGAAGGTCTCTCGGATCTGACCGTTGCCACCAACTTAATCGAATCGCGCCTGCTGATCGGCGACGTCGCGCTGTTCCTTGAACTGCAAAAACATATTTTTAGCGACGGCTTCTGGCCATCGGAAAAGTTCTTCGCCGCCAAGGTCGAAGAGCAGAACGTCCGTCATCAGCGCTATCATGGCACCAGCTATAACCTCGAGCCGGACGTGAAAAGCAGCCCCGGCGGCTTGCGCGATATCCATACGCTACAGTGGGTGGCTCGCCGCCATTTCGGCGCCACCTCAATGGATGAGATGGTCGGCTTCGGCTTTCTGACCGAAGCCGAGCGCAATGAACTCAATGAGTGTCTGCATCAGCTGTGGCGCATCCGTTTCGCGCTGCATCTCGAACTCACGCGCTATGACAACCGTCTGCTTTTCGACCGCCAGCTCAGCGTGGCCCGCCGGCTAGGCTATGAAGGCGACGGCAACCAGCCGATTGAGCATATGATGAAGGACTTCTTCCGCGTTACCCGCCGGGTGAGCGAGCTGAATCAGATGCTGCTTCAGCTGTTTGAGGAGGCTATCCTCGCCCTGACCGAGGATGAAAAACCACGCCCGATCGATGATGATTTCCAGCTGCGCGGCACCCTTATCGATCTGCGTGACGACACGCTGTTTATTCGCGAACCGCAGGCCATTCTGCGCATGTTTTATATCATGGTGCGCAACAGCACCATCACCGGCATCTACTCAACGACGTTGCGCCATCTGCGCCACGCCCGCCGTCATCTCACCCAGCCGCTGTGCTATATCCCGGAGGCGCGCACGCTCTTTCTTAGTATGCTGCGCCATCAGGGAGCGGTAAGTCGCGGGCTGCTGCCGATGCATCGCCACAGCGTACTGTGGGCCTATATGCCGCAGTGGTCGCATATCGTCGGCCAGATGCAGTTCGACCTGTTTCACGCCTACACCGTCGATGAACACACCGTCCGGGTGATGCTCAAGCTGGAAAGCTTTGCCAAAGAAGAAACCCGCAGCCGCCACCCGCTGTGCGTGGAGCTGTGGCCGCGCTTAACGCACCCGGAGCTGATCTTAATTGCCGCCCTGTTCCACGACATCGCCAAAGGGCGCGGCGGCGACCACTCGATCCTCGGCGCGCAGGATGTGCTGAAGTTTGCCGAGCTGCACGGGCTGAACTCGCGCGAAACGCAGCTGGTCGCCTGGCTGGTGCGTCACCACCTGCTGATGTCGGTCACCGCCCAGCGGCGCGATATTCAGGATCCGGAGGTGATTAAGCAGTTCGCCGAGGAGGTGCAAACAGAAAATCGTCTGCGCTATCTGGTATGTCTGACCGTCGCCGATATCTGCGCCACCAACGAAACCTTATGGAACAGCTGGAAGCAGAGCCTGCTGCGTGAACTCTATTTCGCCACCGAGAAGCAGCTGCGTCGCGGCATGCAAAGCACCCCAGACATGCGCGAACGAGTGCGTCACCATCAGCTGCAGGCGCTGGCCCTGCTGCGGATGGACAATATTAATGAAGAGGCGCTGCATCAGATCTGGAACCGCTGCCGCGCCAACTATTTCGTGCGACATACGCCGACGCAGCTCGCCTGGCACGCCCGCAACCTGCTGCGCCACGATCTGAATAAACCGATGATCCTGCTGAGCTCGCAGGCCACCCGCGGCGGTACGGAGATTTTTATCTGGAGCCCGGATCGCCCTTACCTGTTCGCCGCGGTGTGTGGCGAACTTGACCGTCGCAACCTCAGCGTCCACGACGCGCAGATCTTCACCACCCGCGACGGTATGGCGATGGATACCTTTATCGTCCTTGAGCCCGACGGCAGCCCCCTTTCCGCCGACCGCCACGAGGCGATCCGCCAGGGGCTGGAGCAGACCATCACTCAGCGCAGCTGGCAGCCTCCGGCCCCGCGTCGTCAGGCGGCAAAGCTACGCCATTTTTCCGTGGACACCGAGGTGAATTTCCTGCCGACCCATACCGACCGAAAATCGTTTCTGGAGCTGATAGCGCTCGACCAGCCCGGGCTGCTCGCCCGCGTCGGACAGGTGTTCGCCGACCTCGGGATATCGCTTCACGGGGCGCGAATTACGACAATTGGTGAGCGAGTAGAAGATTTATTTATAATCGCCACCGCCGACCGGCGTGCCCTTAATAATGAGCTGCAACAAGAAGTGCAACAACGGTTGACAGCGGCCCTCAATCCAAACGATAAAGGGTGACGTATTTTTTTTAGTGAATGGAAAGAAACAATGCAGCAGTTACAGAACGTTATTGAGTCCGCTTTCGAGCGTCGCGCCGACATTACGCCGGCTAATGTGGATACCGTGACCCGCGAAGCGGTTAACCAGGTTATCGCCCTTCTTGATTCCGGCGCGCTGCGCGTCGCTGAGAAGATCGACGGTCAGTGGGTAACGCATCAGTGGCTGAAGAAGGCGGTACTGCTCTCTTTCCGTATTAACGATAACCAGGTTATCGATGGTGCGGAAAGCCGCTACTTCGATAAAGTGCCGATGAAATTCGCTGACTACGACGAAGCGCGTTTTCAGAAAGAAGGTTTCCGCGTGGTGCCGCCGGCCGCCGTGCGCCAGGGCGCGTTCATCGCCCGCAACACTGTGCTGATGCCGTCCTACGTTAACATCGGCGCCTACGTTGACGAAGGCACCATGGTTGATACCTGGGCCACCGTCGGCTCCTGCGCACAGATCGGTAAAAACGTGCATCTGTCCGGCGGTGTCGGCATCGGTGGCGTACTGGAGCCGCTGCAGGCGAACCCGACCATCATCGAAGATAACTGCTTCATCGGCGCGCGCTCTGAAGTGGTTGAAGGGGTGATTGTCGAAGAAGGCTCCGTCATCTCCATGGGCGTTTACCTCGGTCAGAGCACCAAAATCTACGATCGCGAAACCGGCGAAGTCTTCTACGGCCGCGTACCGGCTGGCTCGGTGGTGGTCTCAGGCAACCTGCCGTCGAAAGATGGTAAATACAGCCTGTACTGCGCGGTGATTGTGAAGAAAGTCGATGCCAAAACCCGCGGCAAGGTCGGCATTAACGAGCTGCTGCGCACCATCGACTAAAGCAAATAAAAAGCGGGAGATATCCCGCTTTTTTTATATTTGATGCTGGCGAAAATGGATTTTTTCGTTAATTATTCAATGGTTATGATGCTATCAAAGGTACCGTTATGTACGATAATCTGAAAAGTCTTGGCATTACCAACCCTGATGAGATCGATCGCTATAGCCTGCGGCAGGAAGCTAACAACGACATTCTGAAAATCTATTTTCAGAAAGACAAAGGCGAATTCTTCGCCAAGAGCGTGAAGTTCAAATATCCGCGTCAGCGCAAAACCGTCGTCGCCGACGGCGTCGGCCAGGGCTACAAAGAGGTCCAGGAGATCAGCCCCAATCTGCGCTACGTTATCGACGAGTTAGATCAGATCTGCCAGCGCGATCGCACTGAAATCGATCTCAAGCGTAAAATCCTCGACGATTTACGCCATCTGGAAAGCGTGGTCACCAATAAGATCAGCGAAATCGAAGCCGATCTGGAAAAGCTCACCCGTAAGTAAGAGCATCCCGGCGGCGCGTTGCCTGGCCGGGCTGGTGGTCTCTATCCACTCCAGACAGCATGCATCGTCCAGGCCGGGTATGGCGCGTCGCTACCCGGCATTTTTTTGCCTCCACGTCTTAGCGTTGTTCGTCCAGCTGCAGCGCGATATACAGCAGCAGCCTGTCGTCAAAGCTACCGAGATCCAGGCCGGTCAGCTCCGAGATACGGTTCAACCGGTACTCCAGCGTATTGCGATGAATAAACAGCGCCTTTGACGTCGCCAGCGGCTGCACGTTATGGCGAAACCACGCCTGCAGCGTCCGCCGCAGCAGCCCGTTGTTGTCCATGGCCTTCAAACGCGCCAGCGGACGGGCCAGCTCATTGGCCTGCCAGCCGCCGCGCAGGCTGTCGAGCAGCACCGGCAGCATCAGATCCTGATAGAAATAACTGCGGCTCTCCGGCATCCGCTGCTTGCCAACCATCATCGTCGTCCGTGCGGTACGGTAAGAGCGGGCGATACTTCCTGGGCCGGTGAAGAAGTTGCCCAGCGCCACGCGAAAGCGCAGCTGGCCATTCTCTTTCATCCTGGCGATAAGCTGCTCGACGCGCCGGACGTGATCGTCAGCGTCCCAGCGGCCAAAGCTGTTCAGCGCCGGTTTCAGCACCACCATTTCCGTGAGCGAGACAATGGCCACCAGATTATTGCGATCGGGGGTGGTCAGCGCGTTCTGTAACTGTTGCAGTTCCGCCATCGCGCTGTCCACGCCGAGCTGACCGCTGTCTACCTCAATCATCGCCACCACGCGCGGCTGATTGAGATCGATGCCTAAACGCTGAGCCCATTCGTTCAGCGCCGGGGTATGCTCTTCCGCCTGAATCAGGTTCATCACCAGCTCTTCGCGCAGACGGCTGTCCTGGGCCAGGAGATGCATCAGCCGCGACTGCTCCAGCATCATCTCTGCTGTCATGCACACCAGCTCGCCATATTTTCGCAGCGACTCCGGCTCGCCGGTCAGGCCGATCACCCCGACGATCTCCCCCTCCAGGCGCAGCGGCAGGTTAATCCCCTGGCGAACCCCGTGCAGATGGCGAGCGACCGCGTCGTCGATATCCACCACCCGCCCCTGGGAGAGGACCAGCAGCGCGCCTTCGTGCAATTCACCAATCCTTTCCCGATCGCCGCTGCCGATGATCCGCCCGCGGGCATCCATCACGTTGATATTGGTATCGATGATGCGCATGGTCCGCGCCACAATATCCTGCGCCATTTTGGTATCAAGATGCCAGCCAGCCATGTAGTCCTCCCCTTTGCTGGGCACCAGCATAAAAGAGTCATCGTCGCGCTGCATTGTGCATTTGCACTAAGCCGGGGTGAGATATGTGGAGTTGTGGGGGCGGTCACAGAACGAAAAAAGCCCCTGCCCTCGGCGAGGGAAGGGGCTGGGAAGCGAGTGCTGGCGGTTACTGCAACAGCAGATAGATAGAGGCGTCGCCGCGCTGAATGTTCAGCGCCAGTACGGACGGTTTGGCGTCGAAGATTTTCCGCAGATCGGCGATGTTTTTCACCGGCTGCTGATTCGCCCCGACGATGACGTCGCCTTTCTTGAGGCCAATCTGTGCCGCCGGGGTACCGGCTTTCACATTATTGACCACCACGCCCTTATCCTGACCCTTATTGCTCATTTCCGCCCCTTCAATCCCGTTGAAGATAGTGCTGGAGTCAACCTGGGTCTGGTTGCTCTGCTGCAGTTCGACGGTCACGGTCACCGGTTTGCCGTCGCGCAGCAGACCAAGCTCAACTTTGCTGCCGATAGGCATGGTGCCGACCTGGGCACGCAGCGCGGCGAAGCTGCTGATCGCTTTCCCGTTGAGGGAGGTGATAACATCGCCGGCTTTAATGCCCGCTTTCGCGGCCGCCGAACCTGGCATTACCTGGCTGACGAAGGCCCCGCGCTGGGCATCGACTTTCATCGCTTTCGCCAGCTCAGAGTTCAGTTCGGTGCCCATAATGCCGAGCTCACCGCGTTTCACCTGGCCATATTTCACCATCTGCTCGGTCAGGTTTTTCACCATGTTGCTCGGGATAGCAAAACCGATACCGATGTTGCCGCCGTCCGGCGCCAGAATGGCGGTGTTGATACCGATCAGCTCGCCGTTGAGGTTCACCAGCGCACCGCCGGAGTTCCCGCGGTTAATCGCCGCATCGGTCTGGATAAAGTTTTCGTAGTTTTCCACGTTGAGGCCGCTACGGCCCAGCGCGGAGACAATCCCGGAGGTCACGGTTTCGCCCAGACCGAACGGGTTGCCGATAGCCACGGTGTAATCACCGACGCGCAGCGCATCGGAGTCGGCAAGCTTAATCGCCGTCAGATTTTTTGGATCCTGAATCTGAATCAGCGCGATATCAGAGCGCGGATCTTTGCCGACGACTTTGGCATCAAACTTACGGCCATCGCTCAGCTGAACCTTAATCGTGGTGGCGTTGTCCACGACGTGGTTGTTGGTCACCACATACCCTTTGGCGGCATCAATGATGACGCCGGAGCCCAGCGCCATAAATTTCTGCTGCTGGCCGCCGTCAGGCTGACCGCCCTGTCCGCCGCCCTGGCAAAACGGCGAACTCTGGAAAGGAGAACCATCCTGGCAGAACGGCGAATTATCGCCAAAGAACTGCTGGAAGTTACGTGGCATCCGTGGGGTATTAACGGTGGTGCTACCTTCAACGTTAATGCTCACCACCGACGGCATCACCTTCTCCAGCATCGGGGCCAGGCTTGGCATCTGCTGTGCATTAGTGGCCGAAGATGCCGTTTCTGCCGCGCTCGCAGAGAGCGGGGACAACGCCAGACCTAAACTCAGAGCCAGTGCACTCATTGCTAACGTGGTTTTTTTCATCAGTTTCAATCTCAATATCAGGTAACGAAAGTTGCTGTGTACGTGACTATCAGAGTCATTTTATAACGCTAAGTTCCGGAATTAAGTTTCTGGAAAAAGTAAAAATTTATTGTCCATCTTTACAAAACTCCAGCCTATTCCACCGCCATGAGTCGCCGATATTCATCCCACGCATACAAATCCGTCATCCCGCTGATATAGTCCTGAATCAGACGGCAGCGATAATAGTATTCCATCAGCGCAAATTCGGGCGCCGTACGCGCCAGTTTATTTACCGCTTCAACATAGGCAAGCCGGTGACGGGTCGAAAGTTTCTGATACAGCCGGGAGGCAATGGGTAAACGTCGTACCCGCTCCTGCGCTACTAATTCGCTGAAATCCTCCAGCGATAATTTCAGCAGCGGCTGATAGATATCCAACAGGCCGCTGATCACCCGGTAGCCCTGCAATTCCAGCTGCTCAACATCCGGATGGCTAAAGACCTGTTTCATCGCCACATTTTTATAGAGCTCCAGTAGCTGACTGCAATCGCTGTCGTCCTCCAGCAACGCATGATTAAAGTCCCCTGTGAAGATTGCCGGTAGGTTGTCAATAAATCGGCGCGCCGCGTAGGGCACCAGCTTATTCAGCGTATTCACCCGCAAATACATAAAAAACTGATCTTCCGCGCTCTGCTTCAGATAATTGGCTCGCGATTTCTCCCAGGCATTTTCTACTACCTGCGAAAATAACGAGCCTTTTTCATGACTGCCCCAGGCGTCGTAAAGATGCTGATAGAGCTGTTCTGCGCTAAAAATACGTTTTTCCACCGCGTCCTCGAGATCCGCGACGCAATATGAGATGTCATCCGCAGCCTCCATAATCCAGGTTAATGGAAACCGATTGTAAGGCGCGAGATCCAGTTCTTTACGCAAACGCGCGACATACTCTTCTTCGGCTAAATAATAGCCAGGTTTCTTCATTAAATAACTGTGGCTGGCCGGTGTCTCCTCAGACCACCACGCCGGACGAGTATATTTCAGGATACATCCCACCTGCGCCCAGGTCAGGTTCATACGCATTAGCGTATGGACCAGACGAATGCCCTGCGCGTTGCCCTCAAAGCTGCAGAGATCCTGGCGCACTTTACGGCGCAGCGCATTAAGCGATGTCTCTCCGTCATGCAGTCGTAAGGCCTGCACTTCGCAGCGATCGTCGGTCAGCGGCTGCCCGAGCGCATCGCCGGGCGCCAGGCGCTGACGGAACCAGTCGTTAATCGCCGCTTCGCCAAAATGGCCAAACGGGGGATTGCCGATATCGTGCATCAGGCAGGCCATCTCCACCACGCTCTCGAATGGCCCGGTCAGCTCTTCCAGGCCATACTCTTCCAGCAGCCTCAGCTCTTTCAGCCGGCTCAGCACCTCTTTGGCGATATAGCGCCCCACCTGCTGCACCTCCAGCGAGTGGGTCAGGCGAGTGCGCACCGCCGCGTTGCGCTCGAGCGGGAAGACCTGAGTTTTTTGCTGCAGGCGGCGGATTGCCGGCGAGTTGACGATCCGTCCCCGATCGCTTTCAAAGATCCGCAGGATGTCGCGCTCCGTCTCCACCCGCGGCGGCGAACGGAAGCGTCGACGCCAGTTTATCTTGTTGCGAAAATCAATCTTTGCCATAGCCTCTCCCGCGCGAGCAATACGCTTCCCCTTAAGCGCATGATAGACTATGCAACTAAACCTGACACATCGCGAGTAAATCTATGAAAATTGGCATTATTGGCGCTATGGAAGAGGAAGTTACCCTTCTGCGCGACAAAATCGAAAACCGCCAGACCATCACCATTGGCGGAAGCGAAATCTATACCGGCCAACTTCACGGCGTTGACGTCGCTCTGCTGAAGTCTGGTATCGGAAAAGTAGCGGCGGCGATGGGCGCGACCCTGCTGCTGGAGCGCTGCCAGCCTGACGTGATCATTAATACCGGTTCTGCCGGCGGCCTGGCGTCGACGCTGAAGGTCGGCGATATCGTCGTCTCCGATGAAGCGCGCTACCACGACGCCGACGTCACCGCCTTCGGCTATGAATACGGCCAGCTCCCTGGCTGCCCGGCGGGTTTTAAGGCGGATGAAAAACTGGTGGCCGCCGCAGAGAGCTGCATTAAAGCGTTAGATCTCAACGCCGTTCGCGGCCTCATCGTTAGCGGGGATGCCTTCATTAACGGCTCTGTCGGTCTGGCGAAGATCCGCCATAATTTCCCGCAGGCGATCGCCGTGGAAATGGAAGCGACCGCCATCGCCCACGTCTGCCATAACTTTAAGGTTCCCTTCGTGGTGGTTCGCGCTATCTCCGACGTGGCCGACCAGCAGTCCCACCTCAGCTTTGAGGAGTTCCTTGCGGTCGCCGCCAGACAGTCCACCCTGATGGTGGAGAATCTGGTACAGAACCTGGCACGTGGCTAAGTCGCTATCCTTCGCGCTTGCCGCGCTGCTGTTACTCGCCCCGGCGTGGCTTCTGGCCGCGCCGCGGGTGATCACCCTCTCCCCCGCCAATACCGAACTGGCCTTTGCCGCCGGGATCACGCCGGTCGGCGTCAGCAGCTATTCCGATTATCCTTCGCAGGCCAAAACGATCGAACAGGTTGCCAGCTGGCAGGGAATGAACCTGGAACGCATCGTGGCGCTCAAGCCAGACGTGGTGCTGGCCTGGCGCGGGGGCAATGCCGAACGCCAGGTTAACCAGCTGCAGTCTCTGGGTATTCATGTCCTGTGGGTACAGACCTCGACCATAGAAGAGATCATCGCTACCCTGCGTGAGCTGGCGCAGTGGAGCCCGCAGCCGGAAAAAGCACAGCAGGCGGCGCAGGCGATGCAGCAGGAATACGATGCGTTGAAAGCGCGCTATGCCAACGCGCCGATGAAACGCGTCTTCCTGCAGTTCGGCTCCGCACCGCTGTTCACCAGCGGCCCCGGTTCGATTCAGGATCAGGTGCTAAGGCTTTGCGGCGGCGAGAATATCTTCGCCACCAGCCGCGTTCCCTGGCCGCAGGTGAGCCGCGAACAGGTGCTGGCCCGCCAGCCGCAGGCGATCGTGGTCACCGGGGATGCCAGCCGCATTGCCGAAGCGCAGCGCTTTTGGCAACATCAGCTCACCATTTCGTTGATTGCGTTACACAGCGACTGGTTTGAACGCGCCGGCCCACGTATTATCCTCGCCGCCAAACAACTTTGTGCGGCGCTTGACCAGGTAAAATAACCATCCGGCACACCGGATGTTCAGTGGGAATCAACGATGCTTGTCTATTGGCTGGATATTATTGGCACAGCTGTCTTCGCGATCTCCGGCGTACTGCTGGCCGGAAAACTGCGTATGGACCCATTCGGCGTGCTGGTGTTAGGGGTAGTGACGGCGGTAGGCGGCGGGACCATCCGCGACATGGCGCTGGCGAATGGCCCGGTATTCTGGGTCAAAGATCCCACCGATCTGGTGGTGGCGATGGTCACCAGCATGCTGCCCATCCTGCTGGTCCGCCAGCCTCGCCGGCTGCCGAAATGGATCCTGCCCGTTCTTGATGCCGTCGGTCTGGCGGTGTTTGTCGGCATTGGCGTCAATAAAGCTTTTCTCGCTGGCAGCGGCCCGCTGGTCGCGGTGTGCATGGGGGTGGTGACCGGCGTCGGCGGCGGGATTATTCGCGACGTGCTGGCGCGGGAAATTCCTATGATTCTGCGTACCGAAATCTACGCCACCGCCTGTATCGTCGGCGGTATTGTCCACGCCACGGCACACGACACCTTTCATCTCCCGCTGGAGAATTCGGCAATGATGGGGATGGTGGTCACCCTGGTAATTCGTCTGGCGGCTATTCGCTGGCATCTGAAGCTGCCGACGTTTGCCCTGGACGATAACGGTCGGTAATAAAAGCAAAACGGTAACCTTAAGGTTACCGTTTTTAGGGTTTGCTCCCTCCCGCTGGGGGAGAACTCGCTTTAAACGCTGAACGAGGAGCCGCAGCCGCAGGTGCTTTTCGCGTTCGGATTGGTCACGATAAAGCGCGAACCTTCCAGCCCTTCGGTATAGTCGACCGAGCCGCCGACCAGATACTGCAGGCTCATCGGGTCAACCACCAGGCCGACGCCCTGTTTCTCAATGGTCATATCCCCTTCGTTCACCTGATCGTCAAAGGTGAAGCCATACTGGAAACCGCTGCAACCGCCGCCGGTGATATACACGCGCAGTTTCAGGTTCGGATTATCTTCATCCGCAATCAGGTGTTTTACTTTATTGGCTGCGGCTTCGGTAAACTCCAGCGGCAACGCTACGTCATCACTCATTTTCTGCTCCCATTGATACTTCCGGCCGGTTAAAGAATAACCGGACCTTTTGAGCCATTATCTAATACCCTGGTAAATCGTTCAAGTATTCTCCCGGGGAGCCTGCTGCGCTTTTGCCGCCTGCTCGGCTTCCTGCTTCGCCAGAGTACGCTGCAGAATGGTCGAATACAAAGGCTTACCGCCGAGGAATTGCGCCAGTAGTGTTGCGCCAAGGCAGGTAATAATCATTGGCAAAATGAGCTGATAGTTATCGGTCATCTCCAGCACCAGCACGATCCCGGTCAGCGGCGCACGCACCGAGGCGGCGAGCAGCGCCCCCATGCCGGCAATCGCGAAGGTGCCGGCATCGAGATGGTAGGCCGGAAACAGCGGAATAGCCGCCATGCCGAACGCCGTGCCCAGCAGCGTGCCGAGCGCCAACATAGGCGCGAAAATGCCCCCTGGCGCGCCGGAAGAGAAGCAGATCAGCGTGGTCACCACGCGGGCAATAAAGATAAACAGCAGCAGTCCGACGGAGAAGTTACCGGCAGCGGCGATAGGGATCAAGTTAAAGCCACCGCCCACCGCGGAGGGCTGCATCAGCCCCAGCAGACCGCAGAGCCCGCCGATTAATCCGCCAATCAACACCCATTTTTTGATGTTGCCGCCGTGGATGCGCTGGAACAGATCCTGAGTGCGCAGCACCAGAAAATTAAACAGCGGGCCAAAGCAGCCAAACAGCATGCCCAGCACCAGATACAGCCATAGGGTATTTACCGGGGCGTTGCTTAGTTTACCCACCTCAATGATCGCCGCTTCGCCGTTGAAAATGCGAAACACAATGCTCGACATGATCACGCCGGTAAACACCGCTTTAATGGAGATCAGGTTGTAGCGGAACTGCGGGCGCATCTCTTCGATGATAAACAGAATACCGGCCAGCGGCGCATTAAAGGCCGCCGAAAGCCCCGACGCCGCACCGGTCGCCAACAGCGTATGCCGCGCTTCCGGACTGCGCATGCGGAAAACGTCCAGCACCATGCGCCCAATGTTGCCGCCAAGCTGTACCATCGGTCCTTCACGACCCAGCACCATCCCGGCGCCAAGGGTCCCCATGCCGCCAACGAATTTCACCGGCAGCACGCGCCACCAGCGCACCGGCCGCAGCTCCTCCAGCGCGCCCTCAATTTCCGGAATCCCGGAGCCGCCGGCCTCCGGCGCAAAGCGACGCACCAGAAAATAGCCGACCATCGCCAGCAGCGCCGACAGGATAAACGCCAGCGGCCAGACCAGATACCAGTGGTCCGCCACCTGCGCCAGCGCGCCGATCCGCTGGTTCTGCACCCAGTTCACGCTCTTTTCAAAGGCGACGCCCACCAGCCCCGCCAGCGTGCCGACCACTGCCGCAAAAAACAGCACCGCCAGCGGCGTTTTATCGCGTTGAATCAGACGGCGCACCGCATCGCCGCGACGCACCCGCACAAACTGATGTGCTTCAAAAGAGGGAGTTTCTGCTTTCATGCCGTTATCAATTATTGGTAATACAAATGAAGAGAGCGGCATTTTAGCCGCCCCGGCGCGCTGCGTCGTCAAAAAAATGCCCTTGCGGCACATTGTTTCAATTGGGCAAAACTTTCATAACCATCCTGGAATAACTTAGAATAGCCGATAAAACATTTTTCACGAACCAGGACCCTGGCCATGAGCAAATCTGAAAATCTGTACCACGCTGCGCGCGAACTGATCCCCGGCGGCGTTAACTCGCCGGTGCGCGCTTTCACCGGCGTCGGCGGCACACCGCTGTTTATCGAACGCGCGGATGGCGCTTACCTCTATGACGTGGATGGGAAAGCCTATATCGATTATGTCGGTTCCTGGGGTCCGATGGTGCTGGGCCACAACCACCCGGCTATCCGCAATGCGGTGATCGAGGCGGCATCCCGCGGCCTGAGCTTTGGCGCGCCGACCGAAATGGAAGTGAAAATGGCGGCCCTGGTGACCGAGCTGGTGCCGACCATGGATATGGTGCGGATGGTGAACTCCGGTACCGAAGCCACCATGAGCGCCATTCGCCTGGCGCGCGGCTTCACCGGACGCGACAAAATCATTAAGTTCGAAGGCTGCTACCACGGCCATGCCGACTGCCTGCTGGTGAAAGCCGGTTCCGGCGCGTTGACCCTCGGCCAGCCGAACTCGCCGGGCGTCCCGGCCGATTTCGCCAAACATACCCTGACCTGCACTTATAACGACCTCGCCTCGGTGCGCGCGGCGTTCGAGCAGTATCCGCAGGAGATCGCCTGCATCATCGTCGAGCCGGTGGCCGGAAATATGAACTGCATTCCGCCGCAGCCGGAATTCCTGCCGGGCCTGCGCGCCCTGTGCGACGAATTTGGCGCCCTGCTGATTATCGACGAAGTGATGACCGGCTTCCGCGTGGCGCTGGCAGGCGCTCAGGCTTACTACGGCGTGGAGCCGGATCTGACCTGTCTGGGGAAAATCATCGGCGGCGGGATGCCGGTAGGCGCCTTCGGCGGCCGCCGCG
>NZ_GL882775.1:0-21567 GCF_000195655.1 Klebsiella sp. MS 92-3 | reverse complement strand
GGGGGGCGGCGGCGGGGGGGGGGGGGGGGGCGCGCCTTGGGCGGCCCGCCGTGAGGTGATGGACGCTCTGGCGCCCACCGGTCCGGTCTATCAGGCGGGCACCCTCTCCGGCAACCCGATCGCCATGGCGGCTGGCTTCGCCTGCCTGAACGAAGTGGCGCAGCCGGGGGTCCATGAAACCCTGACTGAACTGACTAACCAGCTGGCGCAAGGCCTGCTGGACGCGGCGCGTGACGCCGGGATCCCGCTGGTGGTCAATAACGTCGGCGGCATGTTCGGCATCTTCTTTACCGATGCCGAAACCGTCACCTGCTATCAGGACGTGGTGAAGTGCGACGTTGAACGATTCAAGCGCTTCTTCCATCTGATGCTGGAGGAAGGCGTGTACCTCGCGCCGTCAGCGTTTGAGGCCGGCTTTATGTCCGTGGCCCACAGCGAAGAAGATATCGACAACACCATCGACGCCGCGCGCCGGGTATTTGCCAAGCTGTAAGGTGCTTGAATGCCTGGTGGCGCAGGGATTTTCCCGGAGGAGGCGCATTGCGCCTTATCCGGGCTACCAAATCGCACAGCGCTGTAGCCCCGGTAAGCGATAGCGCCACCGGGGATGTTGAAGCCATCCAGGACCGTTAGCGACTCTGCTTTCTCAGCAAATAAATAAAGTAAGGCGCGCCGATAAAGGTCGACAGTAGCCCCGCCGGGATCTGATACGGGAACATCATCATCCGTCCGCACCAGTCGGCGAAGACCAGCAGCAGCCCGCCAGTCAGCCCGGAGATCACCATATGCGGTAGGGTTCGCCGGAAGCCCATCATCCGCGCGATATGCGGCGCCATCAGCCCGACAAAGCTCAGCGGGCCGATGGTCAGCGTCGCCGCCGCCGTCAGGCAGGCCGCCAGCAGCAGCAGAACAATCCGCGATGACGTCAGCGCCATGCCCACCGCTCGCGCCGCCTCCCCGCCCAGCGGCAGGATGGTTAACCAGCGACGACAGAGCGGCGCCAGCGCCAGCAGCGCCAGCATTACCGCGCCGCTACGCACCACCCTCTCCGGCGTCGCGCTATATGTCGACCCCGAGATCCACGTCAGGATCTGCGCCATACGCGGATCGCCGCTGGCCTGCAGCATCATCAGCAGCATTGTGAAGGCGGTGCTCAGCGCCATCCCCGCCAGCAGCATCCGATGCGGCGAGAAGCCGCCGCGCCCGGCGGCAAGCATAATGATCAGCAAGGTGGCCGCCGCGCCAAGGCTGCCGGCCGGCAGCAGCCAGCCAAAGGCGTCGCCAGGCACGAAGAACAGCATCAGCACCACGCCAAAAGCCGCGCCGGAGCTGATGCCCAGCACTTCCGGGCTGGCCATCGGGTTGCCGGTCAGGCGCTGGATAATACAGCCGGCGACCGCCAGCATGACCCCGGCGAACAGCGCCGACAGCACCCGCGGCCAGCGCCAGGGCAGCAGTTGCTCCAGCAGATCGCCGTGGGCCCACAGCCAGCCGTGGGCATCGCGACCAAAGGCCAGCGCCACGCTCACCGCCAGCAGCAGCAACGCGACGCCTGCGAGAACAAACCATTGCACATGATAGCGCTCAGGCTGCACATTATCGCCGCCGTTCATCACCGGGGCGCTGATGCTGCGCAACCGCGGCAGCAGCCACAGCAGCAGCGGCGCGCCAATCAGGGCGGTGACCGAGCCGGTGGAGACTTCCCGCCATACCCGGCTCAGCCAGAGGATCACCTGATCGGAAAGCCACAGGAGCAGCGCGCCGATCAGCGCCGCCAGCAGCAGCCGCGCCAGCAGCCGACGGGCGCCAAGCATTTTCGCCAGCAGCGGCGCGAACAGGCCGATAAAGCCGATAATCCCTACCGCGTTCACCAGCAGCGCGCTGATGACGATCGCCAGCGTCAGGGCGCCGAGGCGCGCCAGGGACAGCGCCAGCCCGAGGTTACGCGCCACCCCGTCATCGAGCCCCATCAGGGTCAGCGGCCGCAGCAGCAGCAAGGTGAGTATTGCCCCGCCAAGCAGCTGCGGCCACAGGCGCTGCGCTACGCTCCAGTCGGTCTGCGTCAGCGTCCCGGTGCTCCACAGGAACATGCTTTGCAGCTGGTCGTGATGGAAAATCACCATCAGCTGGTTAAGCGCGCCACAGTAAAGGCTGACCACCAGCCCCGCCAGGATCAGCGTTACCGGCGACAGGCGCTTACCCCACGAGACGCCAAACACCAGCGCGCCCACCAGACAGGCCCCGGCCAGCGCGGCGAATTGCGACGCCAGCACGCCGGGAATAGCCCATAACGTGGTGACCGTTATCCCCAGCTGCGCGCCGGTGGCGACGCCAAGGGTGGTCGGTTCCGCCAGCGGATTACGCAGCACCTGCTGGAACAGGACGCCAACCAGTCCCAGCCCGGCGCCCACCAGCAGCGCAACAGCCAGTCTCGGTAACAAACTGTAATGAAACAGCATTTGGGCGATATCATCGACATCCGGCTGCCACAGCGCCTGCCGCCACTGCGCATAGGGCAAGGCGACATTGAGGTTGACGATGCTCAGCGCGAAGGCGACGCCCAGCAGCCCGGCCAGCAGGATAATAGCTAACGGCGAGAGACGCGTATTCATGCCGGTCTCCCCTGGGCATCAGCCAGCACGCGGGCAAAATGCATCGCTGACAGCGTCGCGCCGTAGAACCAAACCGCCGGAACGCGCTGGAAGCGGCCCGCGCGCACGAAGGGCATCGCCTGCCATAGCGGCGTCGCCAGCAGTTGAGCCATATCTCGCTCATTGCCATGGTCGAAACAGATGACATCGGCTTCGTTAAATGCCGCCAGCCTGTCGATGCCAACGCTAACGCTTCCCCAGAATGCCGCTTCGCCGTGCCAGGCGTTTTTAATACCGAAGCGATCAAGCACCTCCTGGAACAGGCAGTTTTCGCCAAACACCAGCACGTGGCGGGGATCGAGCAGAGAGATCATCAGCAGCGGACGATCGCCGCGCCCGGCAAAACGCGGACGCAGGCTCTCCATCAGCGCGTCGAACTCCGCCAGATGGCGCTTCGCCTGCTGCGTTTTGCCCAGCAGATCGGCCATTTCCAGTAGCGAACGCTGGGCCATCGCCAGCGGCCGTTTGCCGTCGCTGAAGGTGAAACCGCGGCCGGGCGCGATACGCGCCAGCTTCTCCGGCGACGGGCCGTAGCCCGCCGACCAGACGATAAACGACGGTTTCATCTGCGTCAGCAGTTCAAGGTTGGGTTCGGTACGCAGACCAACATCGATCACCGAGTCGGGCAGCGCGGGTTCGTTCACCCACAAGCGATAGTTGGGAATATCGGCCACGCCATAGGGCGTCACGCCGAGCGCCAGCAGCAGCTCCGCGGGCAGCCACTCCAGGGCGACCACGCGCTGCGGGTCGACGTCGGCCGCCTGCGCGCCGCGCATCTGCCACAGCAGCGGCGAGAGCGCCATCGCGATCAGCAGGCGGCGTCGGGTTATCAGAGTTGGGTTCATCATCAATAGACAAAGCTTACCGGCGCCGCACCGGCCGGGTGTGGCAGGATCCCCATCGGGATGCCATAGATCTGTTCCAGAGTGTCGCTGCGCATCAGTTCCGCCGGCGTCCCCTGAGCAATCATTTCTCCGCCGCGCAGGGCCACCAGATAGTCGCAATAGCGGGCCGCCATATTAATATCGTGCAGGACGGCGATCACCGTCAGGCCGCGCTGCTGGCTGAGACGATGCACCAGCGCCAGAACATCGACTTGATGAGCAATATCCAGCGCCGAGGTGGGTTCATCGAGCAGCAGGCAGCGACTGTCCTGCGCCACCAGCATGGCGATCCACGCCCGCTGGCGTTCACCACCGGAGAGGCTGTCCACCAGACGATGAGCGAGCGGCTTCAGCCCCACCAGCGCAATCGCCTCTTCTACTTTCTCACGGTCCGCTGCGCCAAAGCGACCCAGCGCGCCGTGCCATGGATAGCGGCCGATCGCCACCAGCTCGCGCACCGTCATACCTTCGGCCGGCGGCAGCTGCTGCGGCAGATAGGCCACTTTGCGGGCAAAGGCTTTGCTGCCCCAGCTCTCCAGCGGCTGCCCGTCCAGCAGCACTTCGCCTGCGGAGGGCGGCTGATGACGGCCAAGCATTTTCAGTAACGTCGACTTGCCGGAGCCATTATGGCCGATCAGGCCTGTGACTTTTCCGGTCGGGAAGGTGAGCGAGAGCGGATGGAGCAATGTGCGGCCAGGCACACGGAAAGTGACGCGATCCAGCGCGAAGGTGGTTTCTGCGTGCGGAGTCTGTTCCTGCATAGCGATAACCTGATAGAGGGCGCGGCGAACCGCGCCCGTAGGTGGTTAGAAACGGAAGGTGGCGGTGGCGACGACCTGACGTCCGGCGCCCCAGTAGCAGGCGTATTCGCTGTAGCAACTGGAGACATATTCGCGGTCGAACAGGTTGTTGACGTTGACGCCGACCGACGATCCCGGCAGGCCAAAGCGCGCCAGATCGTATTTCACCGTCGCATCCATCAGCGCATAACCGGCCACACTAAAGGCATCATTTTTCTTACCGGTGCTGGTGTCATTTTTGTAGTAGCTGACCGTTGAACCGATATAGCGCGCCCCGGCCCCAATCGTCAGACCGCTCAGCGCGGTTTCGTGGAAGGTATAATCCGCCCACAGGGAGGCCATGTTACGCGGCACTTCCGCCGGACGTTTGCCGTTGAACACCGTATCGTGAGTGTACTCCGCATCGGTGTAGCTGTAGGCTGCGGTGACGTTAATATTGGCGTTCACCGCCGCCTTCGCCTCCAGCTCAAGGCCGCGGGAGCGGATCTCGCCGGTCTGGATGCTGAACGCCTGGTTAGCCGGATCAGCCGTCAGGTTCTTGTCTTTGGTCAGCTGATAGACCGCCGCGGTGACCACCACCGGCATATCTTTCGGCACGTATTTCACGCCGGCTTCATACTGCTTACCGCGCGACGGATCGAACGGCTGGCCGCGGCTGTTGGAACCCGATACCGGTTCAAACGATTCGCTGTAGCTGAAGTACGGAGAGATGCCGTTATCGAACAGGTAGTTGATGCCGCCGCGCCAGCTGAACTGCTGGTCGTGATTCTCCGCCAGGCTGTTGGTGGCGCGGGTTAACGTTGAGGTCGTGGCGTAATCGTAACGGCCGCCCAGGGTCATCACCCATTTATCCCACTCCATCTGATCCTGCGCGTACAGGCCGGTCTGCTCCATCCGGTTGAGGACCGCGTACGGGAAGGTGACCTGAATATTCGGATTGCCGTACTGCGGATTGCTCATACTGATAGGATCCGCCGTCCCGTAGTCGGCATCCACATCGTTACGCATCCGCGAGTAGTCCACGCCGGTCAGCAGCGTATGGCTGACCGCGCCGGTGGCGAAATCAGACTGCAGCTGGGTATCGACGGTGAAGGTGTTCAGGTGCTCGTCGGAGCGCACGTAGGCGCGATTCATGTAGCCCGGCGCGACATAGCCGTTGCCGTATACCGAACGATAGAGCGTATGCACATCGGCATAGCGCAGGTTCTGCCGCACGGTAAAGGTATCATCGAACTGATGGGAGAAGCTGTAGCCCACCATCTTCTGGCGGCGGGAGATTTTATTATCGGACTCGCCTTCGTTGAAATCGGTCGGCAGCTTGTGCGCCTTACCGTTGGCGTCGTAATACGGCACCACGGTGCCTTCGCGCGGCAGCCAGCCGTAGTAGCCCGCATCCGGGTCATTCTGGAAGTTGCTCAGGAAGGTGAAGTCGGTTTTATCGTCCGGACGCCAGCTAAAGGAGGGCGCCACCGCGTAGCGAGTCGATTTCGCCATCTGCTGCTGGGCATCCTGACTGCGGCCAAGGCCGGTCAGGCGATACGACCAAACGCCGGCATCATCAATGGCGTCGCTAAAGTCAAACCCGGTCTGCCACAGATTGTCGGTGCCCATCTTAAACTGCACTTCTTTCAGCGGCTCGGTAGTCGGGCGCTTGCTGACCATGCTGACGATACCGCCCGGGTTGCTGTTGCCGTACAGCACCGAGGTTGGCCCGCGCATCACTTCCACACGCTCGAGGAAGTAAGGATCCATGGAGACTTCAGAGTAGTTATTCCCCTGCAGCTTCATGCCGTCCAGATACTGGTTGGTGTTGACGGTCGTCGAGGTGGTGAAGCCGCGAATGGTGACCACGTCATAGGTGGTCGAACTGCCGCGAGTAGAGAAGACGCTTGGCGTATAGGAGAGCGCCTCTTTTACCGTCGTCGGCTGGCGCATCTCCATCTCCTGGCGCGTCACCACCGACACAGACTGCGGCGTTTTTTCAATCGGGGTATCGGTTTTGGTCGCCGTGGCGGAGCGTTTTGCCGCGATAGTCGGCGCCGGTCCCCAGGCGCTTTCCTGGGCGGCCGGGGCGGCAACGACGGTGATAGTTTCTTCTTGCTTCGGTTGTTCTGCTGCCTGTGCGTAGACAGACATGCCGCTAACCGCCGTGGCTACTACAGCTGCGACTTTACGCAGCGAGTGATTTGGCTGAGCAGTTTTTGGACGCGCCATGGGTATATCTCTGATGAAAGTGAATGATAACGTAAACGAGAATTATTATTATGACGGGCGATATAATAGGCGAAACGTCGAAGGCAAGGCAAGCGATATGCCTGTCGCCGCCGGTCGAAGGCTGAATTAATAACCAGATAGTTATTATGGAGTTAAAGAGCCGTTAACTTTTTTACAGGCATAAAAAAACCCCTTAATACTTTCGTATTAAGGGGTCTGGTCGTGCGGTCAAAATCAGTTACTGCCGAACATATCCTTGATCCAGCCCGCGACGCCGTCGCTCTTTTCCTGCTGCTTCGGCGGCTGTTGCTGCTGTTGCTGCTGTTGCTGCTGCTGCTGCCCGGACTGATTAAACGGATTTTTCGCTTCCTGTTGCTGCAACTGCTGCTGTTGCATCATTTCGCCCTGACGGCACAGCGCATCCGGCTGCGTGGTCCAGACCGGCAGCGAACGCATACCGCCGCTGCAGACGAAGTTGCCGTTGCTGTCCACGCCCATATCAACCACGTCTTCCGGCACCGTCAGCACCAGCGGCGTTGGCGTCTGGTTCGCCAGATAGCGCTGGTAAATCGACATCGCGCCGCTGGCACCGTACAGTTTGGTCGGCTGGTTATTGTCGCGCCCCACCCAGGTGATGGTCACCTGACTACCGTCGATGCCGGCGAACCAGGTATCGACGTTATTGTTGGTGGTCCCGGTTTTCCCCGCCAGATGCAGGCCCGGATACTTCGCCCCCAGCTGACGCCCCGTACCGCGCTGCACCACCTGCTGCATAGTCCACAGCGTCATGTAGGCCGCCTGGGCAGGCACCGCGCGCTCCGCCTGCGGATAGCTCTGGTAGAGCACAGTGCCATCTTCGGCAATCACTGACCGCAGCGCGGAAAGCGGCGCACGGTTCCCACCGCTGGCGATGGTCTGGAAGGCCTGGGCCACTTCAATCGGCGTCAGGTTCAGCGCGCCAAGCAGCATCGACGGCACCGCGTTGAGCTGATTCTTCGGCGCCCCCAGTTTAGTCCAGGTATCGACTACCGCCGGCAAGCCCAGCGCCATCCCGAGGTTAACCGTCGGGACGTTCATCGAGCGAGTCAGGGCATCGACCAGCATCACCTGACCGCTGAAACGACGATCGTCGTTCTGCGGGGACCACGTCTGACCGTTGGACAGGCGAATCGTCACCGGCGCATCGGCGATCCAGGTATTCAGGCGATACTGATTCGGCTGGCTCAGCGCGGTCAGATAGGTCGCCGGCTTGGCCAGAGAACCAATCGATCGGCGGGCCTGCATCGCGCGGTTATAACCGGCGAACTGCGGCTCCGCGCCGCCGACCATCGCCCGCACTTCGCCGGTGAAGCGGTCAACCACCACCATGGCGGTTTCCAGGTCTGCCAGCTTACGCTGTTTCTTCAGAACCGGGATCCCTTCGGAGGCCGCTTTTTCCGCCGCATCCTGCGCCACCGAGTCGAAAGTGGTGAAGATCTTCACGCCGGAGAGATCTTTCACTTTATCGCCCAGCTTCGCCTGCAGTTCCTGACGAACCATCTGCATAAACGCCGGCTGCGGTGAAATCACCCCGCCGCGCGGCTGCACGCCCAGCGGACGGGCGCTGAGCATGTCGTACAGCTCCTGGTCGATAACCTGCTGCTGCTGCAGCAGACGCAGCACCAGATTGCGTCGTTCAAGGGCCAGTTTCGGGTTACGCCACGGGTTATAGACCGACGCCCCTTTCACCATCCCCACCAGCAGCGCCTGCTGGTCGAGGCTCAGCTCTTCCACCGGACGGCCGAAGTAATACAGGCTGGCCAGCGGGAAGCCGCGAATTTCGTTATCGCCGCTCTGGCCGAGGTACACCTCGTTCATATACAGCTCAAGGATGCGATCCTTGCTGTAGCGGGCGTCGACGATCAGCGCCATATACGCTTCGTTGGCTTTACGCCAGTAGGAGCGTTCGCTGGAGAGGAACAGGTTTTTCACCAGCTGTTGGGTCAGGGTACTCGCCCCCTGCACCGTTCGGCCTGCCGTCAGGTTCGCCAGCACCGCGCGGCCGATGGAGTAGAGACTGATCCCATCGTGCTCATAGAAGTGGCGGTCTTCGGTCGCCAGCAGGGTATCCACCAGCAGATCGGGGAAGCCGCTGCGCTTCACGAACAGGCGCTGCTCGCCGTTCGGCGACTGCAGCATGGTGATAAGGCGCGGATCGAGGCGGAAGAAACCGAACTGGCGGTTATTATCCATATTCTCGATGGTCTCAAGATGGTCGCCGTCGAAAGTAAGACGCGCGCGCACCTGCCCTTCCTTACTGTCCGGGAAATCGAACGGACGACGGATCATCTCGATGCTGTTAGCCTGCACGGTATATTCGCCGGGGCGCGTCATCGCGCTGACCTGGCGATACTGCGTGGCGTTGAGCAGACGCACCATCTCGTTTTTGCTGATCTGCATGTCCGGCTCAAGGTTGACCATCCGGCCATAGACCGCGGCCGGCAGCTCCCAGACTTTACCGTCAATGCGGCTGCGGATTTTCTGGTCGAGGTAGACGCCATAGGCGGCAATCAGCACCGCGAAGACAATCCCCAGCTTGACCAGCAGCCACAGCCAGCTGCGCTTCCGACGAGGCTTGCCACCTTTGCCTTTGGCTTTTCTCGGCACCGGTTTCTCATCCTCATAATCATCGTCATCATACTCGTCGTCGTAGTCCTCTTCCCGGACCCGGCGACGGGTGACTTTCTGTTTAGTCGGACGTGAGGGTCTTCCCTTACGTCCGATAGGCTCGCGGTCATCTCCCGCCATGCTTTTTCTCCGCAACGTTCAGGCGCAAAGGCCTGATTCTCAATACTTCCCCTGTTCAGAGGAAGAAGAAATCTCTCAAATTAACGTCCAGGCTGCTTATCCTTCGGACGACAACCTGCTGGCAGGCAGGACGCGCCGCCAGCCTTTCAGAGGGTTGGTTTGCTTCATGTTACATGATACTAACAATAAAAATTCACCATAAAATCATTGTGTTAAACGCATCATCGGCAGAATAAGTCAGAACATAGCACGTAATGTTCAGGGCATACAGGATAGCACTAAAATGCGACATTCTTAACCAGCATTTTACCTCCTGCGCACGTAACAAGATGGGAAAGAGTATGTTTTTTAATAACATAAAAAACGGCGCGCTTCCTGCCGGTCAACGCAGTGGCATCATCCGCAGATGAAAATATATTTTCCCAGCGCCAACGTTTATTATTGATAAAAGTAAAGTCGATTTAGCGCCTTTCCGTTGATAAAAATGAGAGCCTGTTAACATTTATGCAGAATAATATTTTATGATGACACCAGGGAAATATTTGTTAAACTAGCGGCCAGTGATTCATTATTTTGATTACTCTATGATGCGTATTCCGCTTATATTTCCGCTTTGCATGGTAGCCCTTCTCTCTGGCTGCCAACAAAAACCCGCCTCAACGCTCAGCCCGGCTATCAGCAGCCAGGCGCAGCTCGAGCAGCTCTCGTCCGTGGCGGCCGGGACGCGCTATCTCAAGAATAAATGTAATCGTAGCGATCTCCCCGCTGATGAAACGATATATCGGGCAGCGGTGAATGTCGGTAACGCGCGCGGATGGGGAAATATTGACGTGGCGACGTTAAGCCAAAATAGCGACCGGCTTTACCAACAGCTATTACAGGACAGTACCCCGGAAGCCACACAGTGCAGTCAATTTAATCGTCAGCTCGCGCCATTTATTGCCAGCTTGCGCAGCGACTAAGCGAAATATCCTCAGCGCGCCGGTTATTGTGCGCGCTTTTATTCCTCTTTCGGCTCCTCGTCAATTTTTCCGCCCGGCCAGTCCTCCAGCGCCGCGAGGGTAAAGGTCGTGCCGTTGAAGCTGAAGATCGTCACATCCTGCTGGATCTGCTCCACCACCAGATTGGGCAGGGGTGAATCGCCCTCCGTCCACGCTTTGCCGTTTAACACAATGCTGCGCTTTTCCGGTAGCGAGGCATAGACATGGGCGCTGTAGCGCAGAGGCGGCAGCGTATCGCTGTCCACTTCCGGCGCCGCGGGCGCGCTGGCTTTTGCCGCCGGCGGCGGCGTCTTTGGCGCGGCCTCTCCGGCAGCGGTTAACGGCAGAAGCGCCGCATGCGCCACCGGCAAGGGCAGCGTTTGCGGCGGTGCCGGGTGACGCCACTGCTCGCCGCCAAACCAGCCGAGCGCGATAAATAATCCGGCGTACAGCGGGATAATCCAGCCGGGGATCTGCACCATCCGTCCGTGGATCACCGGCGCATCATCCAGCGAGGACGGCGGCTGATGCGTCACCAGCGGCGGGATCCCTCTTTCACTGTCATCACGAACAATCACAACCGTCTCCTGTTCCCTCACGATAACGAGAAGGCGCCCTTACGGGTGCCCCAGACTGCTGACAAAGTGCAATCTTCAGGAAGTGCCCGGCGGCGCTACGCTTGCGCGGGCCTACAGATAACTGCATAACTGTTTGATATTGTAATCTTTCGTAGGCCGGGTAAGGCGAAAGCCGCCACCCGGCAGACATGCGAGTACAATTTTGCGTTTACCTTACCCTCACCCCAGATACTCAATCACCGATAGCCCGCCGTTGTAATCGGTGCTGTAGATAATGCCTTGCGCATCGACAAACACGTCACAGGACTGGATCACCCGCGGGCGGCCGGGACGGGTATCCATCATTCTCTCAGGCGCAGCCGGCACCAGCGCCCCGGTCTCCAGCGGGCGATACGGGTTGGAAATATCGTAAGCCCGCACGCCGGCATTCTGATACGTGGCAAAAATCAGCGTTGAGCTGACAAAGCTCCCCGGCCGGTTCTCATGCAGGTTGTGCGGACCGAAATGCGCCCCTTTCGCCACATAATCCGCTTCGTCCGGCGGCGGGAAGGTGGCGATGCTCACCGGGTTGGTTGGCTCGCGGATATCAAACAACCAGATCAGCTTCTCGCCGTCCTCCTGGTTGTCGAGCACCGCTTCATCCAGCACCACCAGCAGGTCACGATCCGGCAGCGGCAGCGCGGTATGCGTTCCGCCGCCGAACGGCGGGCTCCAGTTGCGATGACTAATCAGCCTCGGCTGGGTACGGTCTTTGACATCCAGCAGCGTCAGGCCGCCGTCGCGCCAGCTGCCGTAGGCGGTATCCCCGGCAATAATGGCGTGATGCAGCGCATAGCGTTTACCCTGCGGCCAGTCCGGTGTTTCACCGCCCGCCTGGTGCATCCCCGGCAGCCACCAGCGCCCGGCCACTTCGGGCTTACGCGGATCGGCCAGATCGATGGTCAGGAAGATGTAGTCGGTAAAACCGTCGATCAGCGCGGACACATACGCCCAGCGCCCGCCGACGTACCAGATGCGGTGAATACCGATGCCGTTAAGCGACAGGAAACTGATTTCCCGCGGCTGCGCGGGAGTGGAAATATCAAAGATGCGCAGCCCGGCGCTCCAGCCCTTGTCCTGCACATCGCTGACCGTGTCACCCACCGAGCGGGTGTAGTACACCTTCTCATCAGCAAAACGGGCGTCAGCAAACAGATCCCGGGCGTTGATCACCAGCAGCAGATCGTCATGCGCCTGGAGGTGCACGTTCCAGGTGCCCGGCGGCGCGGCAATATAGTTGACGGTGGTGGGCCGGGTCGGATCGCGAACATCGACCACGGAAAAACCCTGCGACACCATATGGCCGATATAGGCGAATCCGCGATGCACCATCAGCTGCACGCCGTCCGGACGACCGCCCTGATCGCTATGGCCAATCAGCCGCATATTGCGGCTGTATTCGGGGGAAGGTAATGCTGACATAGGGGATCTCTTTCGCCCGGTGGCATGGTTTTCCCCTCTCCCTGCGGAGAGGGCCGGGGTGAGGGCACCAGGCCGCCGCCCACCGCCACCCGGCTTGATTTTATTTGTTTTTCGCTTCCAGCGTCGCGAACCACGGCGCGATAAAGTCTTCGGTCTGGCCCCAGCCAGGGATAATTTTCCCCAGCGACGCCACGTTCACCGCTCCCGGCTGGGCCGCCAGCAGCGCCTGCGGAATCGCTGCCGCCTTGAAGTCGTAGGTGGCTGGCGTCGGCTCGCCGGCGATCTTGTTGGCGATCAGCCGCACGTTGGTCGCGCCGATAAGCTTCGGATCCACCGCCACGCTCACCTTCCACGGGCTGCCGGCCTCGCGCATCAGCTGCAGATCCTGGTTGGAAATATCAATGCTGTAGAGTTTGATCTCGGTGCGGCCGTTCTCTTTCAGCGCCTTATAAGCCCCCTGGCTAAAGGCATCCCAGGTGCCCCAGATCGCGTCAATTTTCCCTTTCGGATACTTGGCAAGGATCGCCCCCACCTTGTTGGCGGTGTCGCCCTGCACGTCGGATGACACGGCGCCGATCGACTCCAGCTCTTTAATCCCCGGGTTTTGCTTCAGCAGCGTCTGGTAAGCCGCCTGACGGCGCTCCATCGGCGGGAAGCCCGCCACCCACAGCTTGACGATGTTGGCCTTACCGTTGAAGTCTTTCACCAGCTGGCCAAAGGAGAGCTCGGTCAGTGAGGCGTCATCCTGCTGGCTGACCGTCACCCCGGGGATCTCACCGCTTACCGCGGTATCGAACACCGCCACTTTGATCCCGGCGTCCACCGCCTTCTTCACCAGGGCGGTGGAATACGGGTCACGCCCCTGGGAGAGAATAATGCCATCGTATTTCTGGCTGATGGCCTGGTTGACGAAGTCCTGGAATTTGGCGTCATCGCCGTTGCTCAGGAAGGTGCTGATTTTGAAACCGAGCTTTTTGCCTTCCTGCAACGCCCCGGCGACAAACTGGGTGGTGTTATCGTCAGACCCGAGGTTGCGGATCACGGCAATGCGGATCGGGCCGTTGTGTTCGGCAATCGCCGCCGGCACCGGCGTCGGGGCGGTGGCCAGCGCCGCCGTCGACTGCAGCAGACCCAGCGTCATCAGAGAGAGTGCGATCTTTTTCATGCGGTTTACCCTGTAAAATGTTAAGTACGGCGCTGAAAATAGGTCAGTGCCAGCGCGCCAGCCAGCACCAACCCTTTAATAATGTCCATCGCGTAATACGGCACCGAGAGCATCACCAGCCCGTTGGAGAGCACGCCGAGGATCACCGCCCCCACCAGCGTTCCCAGGGCGTTTGGTTTGCCGGAGCCCGCCAGCGAAAAGCCGATCCAGGCCGCGGCCACCGCGTCCATCAGATAGCCGCCGCCGGCGTTGACCTGCGAAGAGCCGATGCGCGAGGCCAGCAGAATGCCGCCGAGCCCGGCCAGCAGCGAGGCAATCACGTATGCTGCGACTTTGTAACGCGTGATCCGCAGGCCGGAGAGCCGCGCCGCCTCCGGGTTGCCGCCGATGGCGTACATCCGCCGTCCGTGGGTAGTGAACGACAGCGCCAGCTGGGCGACCAGCGTCACCACCAGCATGATAATGACGATGGTCGGCACCTGCCCCAGCGCGCCAAAGGCCGCCGGGATAGTACCCTCCGCCATCTCGCCGCTCGGCAGCACCATGTTTTCGGTAATCGACCCACCATAGCTGTATGTCATTGCCACGCCCTGAATCACAAACAGGCTGGCCAGGGTGGCGAGCATGTCAGGAATGCGCAGCACCACGATCAGAAAGGCGTTAAACAGCCCCACCAGGGTGCAGAGCGCGAGGGTGATCAGAATCGCTTCGGTGGTCCCCAGGCCATGCCAGACAAACAGGGAAATCACCAGCGCGTTAGCCAGCGATGCCGTCGATCCGACGGACAGATCGAAGCCGCCGATGGTGAGGGAAATCGACACCCCAATGGCAATCACCGTCACGATGGCAATCGAGCGCAGAATGTTGATGATGTTGAACGGGTCAAGGAAGTTGTCCGAGGCGAGGCCAAAGACCGCCACCAGCAGCACCACGGTCAGCAACATGCCCCACTTATAGAGAAAATCAAAAAATCGCTGACGGCCCGATACCGTCGCGTTTACTGCCAGGGCCTTGCTCACGCTGCCGCTCCTCCGGTTGAATAATAAAGCAGTGTCTCTTCCCGGGCTTCCGCGCCGGGGATCTCCGCTACGATCCGTCCGTCCCACAGTACGCAGATGCGGTCGCATAAACCGACCAGCTCGGCGAATTCACCCGAGGCATAAATCACCCCTTTGCCTTCCCGCGCCAGACCATCGATCAGCATGAACAGATCGGTTTTCGCTTTCACATCGACCCCTTTGGTCGGTTCGTCAAAAATCAAAACGTTGGCATCACCGCGCAGCCATTTGCCAATGGCCACCTTCTGCTGGTTGCCGCCAGAAAGACGGCGCAGCGTCTGACCGGGACCGGTAGCGCGCACGCCGAGGCGGGCAATCACCTCCTCCGCCCAGCGCCAGGCCTGCCGATGGCCAAACAGGCTCCAGCGCGAAAAGCTGTTATCGGCGCTGACCGCCAGGTTCATCGCGATCGGCTCTTCAATGAAAATGCCCTCTTTGCGTCGCTCCTCCGGGACCAGCGCCAGGCCGCGCCCTACCGAGTCGGCCGGATCGCGCGGCCGCCACGGCTGACCGTTCAGCTCGCCCCGCTGCACCCGGCTTTTGCTGGCGCCGAACAGCGCTTTGCACAGCTCGGTTTTGCCCGCGCCGGCCAGCCCGGCGATTCCGAGGATTTCCCCCTTCCGCAGGCGCAGCGAAATATCCTGCAGCAACGCCTCATCATGCAGACCGTCAACCTGCAACAGCACCTCTTCGCCGTGCGGCGGGCGCGGCGGCGGGAAGATATCGCTCAGCTCGTGGCCCAGCATCTTTTCGACGATCTGTTCCCCGCTCAGCGGCGCCATCGGGCCACTCTCAATCAGCCGTCCGTCGCGCAGCACCGTCAGGGTGTCGCAGATCGCCTTCAGCTCATGGATACGATGCGAAATAAACACCACCCCGATCCCCTGATGCTGCAGACGGCGTACTACCGCAAACAGACGCTCACTTTCATGCTGATCCAACGGCGCAGTGGGTTCATCGAGGATCAAAAAGCGGCAATGGTGCGACAGGGCGCGGGCCAACAGGATTTGCTGTTTTTCGGCGAGCGTGCAGCTGTCAATGGAGCGCCGGACGTCCAGCGCCACATCCAGCTGCGCCAGCGCCTCGCGCGCCAGCTGCCGAACCCGCGACCAGCGGAAGGTCATGCCCGGCTCCGCCAGCCTGTCCAGCATAATGTTTTCCGCAATGCTCAGGCCCGGCACCAGCGCCACGTCCACCTCCTGCTGCACCAGGTGGATCCCCAGCTGTTTAGCATCCCGCGGCGAACGAATGGTGACCGGCTGGTTGTTGATCGTCACTTCGCCCTCATAGTGGGCGTGGGTGCCGCACAGCACGGCCATCAGCGTCGACTTACCCGCGCCGTTGGCCCCGGTCAGGGCATGCACCGACCCGCCATGGAGGGTAAAGTCCACCTTGTTCAGCGCCTGAAAGCCGGAGAAGGCCAGGCTAATGTTATGCATCTCAAGGCGATTCGCGCTCATCACTGCTCCCGTGCGGCAATTAATCTTCTGATTTAACGAATTTTTCATAGCCGCCGCTGGCTGACAACTGCGTAAAAAGCATAAGATACAACGAAATAATATTAGCCATCTGGATGTCCAGACATAACATCAGGTTAGCCCAACACCTATAAGGACAGCTTCCATGAGCAACAGTGATATCCGCGTCGTGCCCGGCCCGGCCAATTATTTCTCCCACTCCGGCAGCCTTGAGCGACTGAGCGATTTTTTTAACGCCGACCAGCTCTCGCGAGCGGTGTGGGTCTATGGCGCGCGCGCCTTGGCCGGCGCCGAACCTTTTCTGCCGGCGGCCTTCCACCTGCCGGAGGCGAAAAAGATCCGCTTTACCGGCCACTGCAGCGAACGCGACGTGGCGGGGCTGGTGCAGGCCTCCGGTGACGATCGGGCGGTAGTGATTGGCGTCGGCGGCGGCGCGCTGCTCGACAGCGCGAAAGTGCTGGCCCGCCGCCTGGGGGTACCGCTGGTGGCCATCCCGACTATCGCCGCCACCTGCGCGGCGTGGACGCCGCTGTCGGTGTGGTATAACGACGCCGGACAGGCCCTGAATTTTGAGATCTTCGATGACGCCAACTTCCTGGTGCTGGTCGAACCGCGCATCATTCTCAACGCCCCGGCGGAGTACCTGCTGGCGGGCATTGGCGACACCTTAGCCAAATGGTATGAGGCCGTGGTGCTGGCGCCGCAGCCGAAGGCGCTGCCGCTCACCGTGCGGCTGGGGATTAACGGCGCGCTGGCGATCCGCGACGTGCTGCTGGCCAGCAGCGAAACGGCGCTGGCGGACCAGCGCCGCGGCGATCTGACCCAGGCGTTTCGCGATGTGGTGGAGGCGATTATCGCCGGCGGCGGGATGGTTGGCGGGCTGGGGGAACGTTACACCCGGGTCGCCGCCGCCCATGCGGTGCACAACGGACTGACGGTGCTGCCGCAGACGGATAAATTCCTCCACGGTACCAAAGTGGCCTACGGCATTCTGGTACAGAGCGCCCTGCTTGGTCAGGACGATGTGCTGGCGCAGTTAGTGCAGGCGTATCAGCGCTTTAACCTGCCGACCACCCTGGCGGCGCTGGAAGTCGATATCAATAACCGCGCAGAGCTGGACCGGGTCATTGCCCATACCCTGCGCCCGGGCGAGTCGATTCACTATTTACCGGTGACGTTAACCCCTGAGGTTCTGCGCGCGGCGTTTGAGAAGGTGGAATACTTCAGCCGTTAATCACCCCGACCGTCTATACCTAATGATGATGCTCACCACTCTCGCAACGAGGTCATCATGCAGATCGATTTAACAGGTAAGAAGGCGCTGGTTACCGGCGCCAGCCGTGGGTTGGGTCGCGCCATCGCGCTGTCGCTGGCGCGCGCCGGCGCCGATGTGGTTATTACGTATGAAAAATCGGTCGATAAAGCCCAGGCGGTCGCCGATGAAATAAAGGCGCTGGGTCGGTACGGCGAAGCGGTACAGGCCGACAGCGCCAGCGCGCAGGCGATTCAGGAGGCGGTCACCCATGCGGCCCGGTCCCTCGGCGGGCTGGACATTCTGGTCAACAACGCCGGAATAGCCCGCGGCGGTCCACTGGAATCCATGACGCTGGCGGACATTGACGCGCTTATCAACGTCAATATCCGTGGGGTGGTCATCGCCACCCAGGAAGCGTTGGTGCATATGGCCGATGGCGGACGAATCATCAACATCGGCAGCTGTCTGGCTAACCGCGTGGCCATGCCGGGCATCGCGGTTTACGCCATGACCAAGTCCGCCCTCAACGCCCTGACCCGTGGCCTGGCGCGTGATTTAGGCCCTCGCGGGATCACCGTTAACCTTGTCCATCCAGGGCCGACCAACAGCGATATGAACCCGGAAGACGGAGAACAGGCGGAAGCCCAGCGCCAGATGATTGCGGTCGGCCACTACGGCCAGCCGGAAGACATCGCCGCGGCGGTCACCTTCCTCGCCAGCCCGGCCGCCGGGCAGATCTCCGGTACGGGGCTGGACGTGGATGGCGGATTGAACGCCTGATCGCACATTTTCTGCAAGCCTCTGTCGCCCGGCAGAGGCCTTTCCGCGCCGCCTCGACGGGTTGCGTTTTGCCTCTTACCTGCGTTTTTTCTCCGCTCTACAGTACCCCATAAGAAATTCGGAATTTATCTAATAGTCTTATTATTTCCTTATATTTTGTGTGGGCGTACAGTGGAGGTACGGATGAAAATTGTCTGGTCAAAAACGGCAGATAAGCAATTTTCTAAAATCGATACTCGGTATAAGAGCCGCATTAAATCCAGGCTGGAGAAGATGGATGATAAAGCTTCACCTATCTCGGATATCAAAAAATTGTCCTCTCCCGAAAACCACTACCGGCTGCGATTAGGTGATTACAGAGTCATCTACACCTTTGGGGATCCGCCGGGCGATACCTGCTACGTCGTGGCGGTTAAACGCCGAACCACCACCACCTACCTTCATGAGGAACATACCGAATATGACTATTCAGTACATCAAGGATGAAGAAGGAAAAGACCAGTATGTCGTCATTCCTTACAGCGATTACTTTCGTATGCGCCTGGCTCTGCTGGAGTACGACGACGAGGATGAAAGCGACTGGGAAGATATTCCTTATGAATCAGATATCTATGATGACGTCATGCTGCCGGGCGAAGTATGCGACGTGATGCATAAAGAAAACGTCAGCCTGCAGGCCGCGTGGCGCATCCTGCGCGGGATGTCCCAGCAGGAGGTAGCCGAAAAGCTTGGCATCAGCCAGTCCGCGGTGTCACAACTGGAAGCGCTGGACTCCCGTCCGCAAAAGCGCACCCGCGAGAAGCTGGCGGCGATTTACGGCTGTACTCAGGAGCAGATCAGCCTCTATCTGCCGAAAGAGGGTTAACAGCACTTCGCCCCGCCCTTGCCGCCGTAGCGCGCGTCCTGGCGTTCGCGAAAGAACTCTTCATAGGTCATCGGCGTCTGATCCGGGTGGGTTATTCGCATGTGCTCGACGTAGTTATCGTAATCCGGCACGCCGATCATCATCTTCGCCGCCTGGCCCAGGTACTTACCTGCTTTGGAAAGGGTGTCAAACATAAGTCATTTCTCTTTTGTATCCCTCACCCCGAGCCTCTCCCAAAGGGAGAGGGAGGATCGGAAATGTAGGCCGGGTAAGGCGAAGCCGCCACCCGGCACACCGGTTAATGCGCCCCTTTCGCCTGGGTCTCAATCGCGTCCAGGTTTTCAGGCATTGGCTCATACGGCGTCTCTTTCGCCGTCGGTTTATCCTCTTTCAGCGCCGCCAGCGCGGTTTTAATCGAGAATAGCGCCAGCACCACCACCACAATCATAAAGAAGATGGTCAGCCCGGCATCGAGACGGTTGTTAAACACCAGCTGCGCCAGCTGTGATTCGGTATATTGCGGCGGAATGTTGCCGCTGTCGATCATCGCCTGGAATTTATTGGCGATGGCCAGGAAACCGACTTTGGTGTCCGGGCTAAACGACTTCTGCCAGCCGGCGGTCAACGTACAGATCAGCAGCCAGCTGGTCGGCAGCAGCGCCACCCACGCATAGCGCTGGCGTTTCATCTTGAACAAGCCCACCGCGCAGAGCATCAGCGCCATCCCCGCCAGCATCTGGTTGGCAATACCGAACAGCGGCCATAGGGTGTTAATCCCGCCCAGCGGATCGACCACCCCCTGATGCAGGAAGTAGCCCCAAGCCAGGACGCACAGCGCGGTCGCCAGCAGGTTGGCCGGTAGCGAGCTGGTTTTTTTCAGCCCCGGGCTAATCACGCCCAGCAGATCCTGCAGCATAAAGCGCGCCGCGCGGGTGCCGGCGTCAACCGCCGTCAGGATAAACAGCGCCTCAAACAGAATGGCGAAGTGGTACCAGAACGAGACATCCATCAGTCCGCCCAGCGAGCCGTGCAGGATGTAGCCCACCCCCCCCGCCAGCGTTGGCGCGCCGCCGGCGCGGGAGATAATCGACTGTTCGCCGACCTCGCTGGCGATTTGATGCAGCGTATCAGGCGTAATGCTAAAGCCCCAGCCGCTCACCACCTGCGCTGCCGAGGCGACGACATCGGTGGTACCCGCCGGCGCCAGCACCGCCATCGGGCTGTTCATCGCGAAGTAGACGCCCGGATCGATAATACAGGCCGCCACCAGCGCCATAATAGCGACGAAGGATTCCATCAACATGCCGCCGTAGCCGATAAAGCAGGCCTGGCTTTCGTTGGCCAACATTTTCGGCGTGGTGCCGGAGGAGATCAGCGCATGGAAGCCGGAGACCGCGCCGCAGGCGATGGTGATAAACAGGAACGGGAACAGGTTGCCGGTCCATACCGGGCCGGTACCATCGACGAACTTGGTCAGCGCCGGCATCGTCAGGGTCGGGCGCATAATCAGAATGCCAATCGCCAGCCCCACGATGGTGCCGATTTTCAGGAAGGTGGAGAGGTAGTCGCGCGGGGCCAGCAGCAGCCAGACCGGCAGTACCGCAGCCACAAATCCGTAGCCCACCAGGATCCAGGTCAGCTGTACGCCGGTGTAATCAAACCACGGCGCCCAGGTCGGGCTTTCAGCCACCCAGCCGCCGGAGATGATGGCGAACACCAGCATCACCAGGCCTATCACCGACACCTCGCCGATGCGTCCCGGACGCAGATAGCGGATGTAGATGCCCATAAAGATCGCCAGCGGAATGGTAAAGGCGACGGTGTATGTCCCCCACGGACTGTGGGTCAGCGCTTTCACCACAATCATCGCCAGGACCGCGAGGATGATCACCATGATCATGAAGCAGGCCACCAGCGCCAGGACGCCAGCGGTCGGTCCCATCTCCTCTTTAACCAGTTCGCCAAGCGAACGGCCATCGCGGCGGGTCGAAACAAACAGCACCATAAAGTCCTGTACCGCCCCAGCCAGCACCACGCCGGCGAGGATCCAGATCATCCCCGGCAGGTAGCCCATCTGCGCGGCGAGCACCGGGCCCACCAGCGGCCCCGCGCCGGCAATGGCGGCAAAATGGTGACCGAACAGCACTTTTTTGTCGGTTGGAACGTAGTCGAGGCCATCGTTATGCCGCACCGCGGGCGTCATCCGCGTCGGGTCAACGCCGAGCACGGTTTTAGCGATATACAGGCCGTAGAAACGATACGCGATCAAATAAACGCAGACCGCGGCGACGACAATCCACAGCGCGTTTATCTGCTCACCCCGGTTTAAAGCGATATAGCCGAGGGCGAAGGCTCCGATGACGGAGAGCAGCGCCCAGATAAGGTATTTCCCTGAATTATTCATTGTTGTGGTCCACCGGTAGGGTAATCAGGATGTTACATTTTGTTTCTAGATCACAACGCAGAATTTAACAACACCGAAACATCGCAGATGCCGTACACCCACAGAGATTTGTCTCACATTGCTAGCGAGATCACTTAAGGCAGGAAAATGAATGAAAGGGTTACCGTGAACGGTGCCGTTTTTTTGTCGGGTGGCGGCTAACGCCTT
>NZ_GL882774.1:0-5727 GCF_000195655.1 Klebsiella sp. MS 92-3 | reverse complement strand
CCAGCCGGTCGGTGGCCTATATCCGCTGCGTTTTTCCGCAAGGAGAAAGCTACTGGGGCGTGGGTATCGATAATGACGTGGCGCGCGCCTCGCTGCAGGCGCTGTGCAATGCGCTCAGCGCCGCCGATCAGGCCGGGGGACGAAAATAGTCGCTGGGGGCGACGCCCATCACCCGACGAAACATGGCGCTAAAGGCGCTGTGGCTACCGTAGCCCAGCTCCAGCGCCACCCGCAGCACGGAGTGGCCCTGCGCCAGGCGCACCAACGCTTCCATTAGCTTCGCCCGGCGCACCCACTCGCTCCACGTCAGGCTAGTCTGCTGCTGAAAATGGCGGTTTAGGGTTCGCTCGCTCATGCTGCACGCCTTCGCCGCCTGGCCGCTGCTCCAGGCCTCGCCCGGCGCCTCGCGTACCTGCTGGCACAGCCGACGCAGCGTTTCGCTTTGCGGCTCCGGCAGGCCAAACGGCAGGATCGCCATCCCGCGGATCTCATCGAGGATTAGTTCATAAATTCTTTCGTCGCGGCTGGCGGGGGCATAGCGTTCCGCCAGCGCCAGGGATGACACGATCAGTTCCCGCAGCAGCGGCGTGATCTGTACGATCTGGCAGCCCGCCGGAAGATCGGCGCGCGCCAGCGGATCGATAAACAGGGTGCGCGCCGCCACGTTGCCGGTCATGCGCAGCGCGTGCGGCGTTCCCGCCGGCAGCCAGACGCCGCGCCCGGGCGGCACCACCCAGTAGCCTACCGGCGTCGCGACCCGCACCACGCCGCTTAGTATATGCAGCAGCTGGGCGCAGTCATGCTGATGCCAGTCTTCCTGGTCACCGTGGGCATAATCATGGGCAAAGGGCACCAGTGGGCGGTGCTGAAAGGAGAAGGAAAGCGTCGTCGTCATCGCGGCGTCAGAAGAGCGGCCCGGCGACAGGCGTCGGGCCGTGGCGGAAGCACTAGATGTGCAGTTCCTGCAGTTTTTCTTTCGGCAACGCCAGTTCGTCGTTGCTGTTGATGCGCACATCGCGCTCAATGATATGGCGAGCGATGTCCTGGGCCTCTTCCAGCGAGTGCATGGTGTAAGTCCCGCACTGGTAGACGTTGAGCTCCGGGATCTGGTTCTGATCTTTCACCTTAAGCACATCGGCCATCGCCGCTTTCCAGGCGTCAGCGACGCGCTGCTCGTCCGGCGTACCAATCAGGCTCATATAGAAGCCGGTGCGGCAGCCCATTGGCGAAATGTCGATAATTTCCACGCCATTCCCGTTCAGATGATCGCGCATAAAGCCCGCGAACAGATGCTCCAGGGTGTGGATACCGCGTTCCGGCATCACTTCCTGGTTCGGTACGCAGAAGCGCAGATCGAAAACGGTGATTTCATCGCCATGCGGCGTGTTCATTTTCTTCGCGACACGCACCGCTGGGGCTTCCATTCGGGTATGGTCGACTGTGAAACTATCTAACAACGGCATTCGTCACCTCCGGGAGTGAATTTTTTTAAAATAAAATGAACTCTTTGTTCAGCCGCGAGTCTCAGTATATGAAAGACGCGCATTTATTATCATCATCATCCCTGAATCAGAGATGAAAGTTTGGCCACAGTGATGTGGCCTTTTTCTTTTCCAGCGCTACGCGTGCCGCGCCAGCAGCGCCTCAAACGGCTCGCTGTCTTCAGCTTCCACTTTCTTCTGTCGCGCCACCGACGCGTCGCGCTCGGCGATAAAATCGTCTTCGCTCAGGATCTCCAGCGGCTCTTCGCGCAGCTGCGTCCGGTAACGATCGGCAAGCGCACGGCCGGTACCGCCAATGCCTTCTTCAATCATAGAACGCAGAATGCGGGCTGAGAAGGTTAATTCCGGATCGTCAAAGCAGGCCAGCAGCTCGTCGCAGACCTGCTGATATGCCTGGCCACCGTGGATACTGTCCAGGGTCTGCGCCACGCGGCGTAAATCGCGGAACAGATCTTTGCCCACCTGAGCCAGCGGGAACTGCGCGCTTTCGCAGCCAATCCCCAGCGTTAAGCCCGGCTTACGCCCTTCCAGAATCACCCGATTCCAGTTGGTGCGGGTGCACAGCAGCTCATCGCTGCTCATCTCCGGCGCGTCGGCCAGCGCGCACCAGACCATAAACAGGTCGAGGAAACGCACCTGCTGGGCGTCAACGCCGATCGGCGAGAACGGATTGATATCCAGCGAACGCACTTCGATATATTCAATACCACCGCGCAACAGCGCATCGGACGGGGTTTCGCCCCGACGGGTGACGCGTTTCGGGCGGATCGGCGCATAAAGTTCATTTTCAATCTGCAGAATGTTGCTGTTGATCTGCAGATACTTGCCGTCTTTCTGCAGCCCGATTTTGGCGTACTCTTCCGACGGCGTTTTAATCGCCCGCTTCAATCCTGCCACATACTCGTGCAGATCGTTAAACGTAATTCCGAGATTGCTTTGCGACTTATTGGTATAACCAAGGTCGCTGAGGCGCAGCGAGGTGGCATACGGCAGGTAATACATGCCGTTGCCCGTTTCCTCAAAGGGCAGCGTTGTCGGTTTGCCTTGCAGGAATGAGGAGCAAATCGCCGGCGAGGCGCCAAACAGATAGGGGATCACCCAGCCAAAGCGATAGTAGTTACGAATTGAGCGGAAATAGCCCGCCGAAATGGCCTCTTTACCACTCTCGGCATCCTCCACACCACATTTTGCCTGCCAGAAGGCCATCGGTAGGGAGAAGTTATAGTGCACGCCGGAGATAGTCTGCATCAGCGCGCCATAGCGGTTCTTCAGCCCCTCGCGATATAGCGTTTTCAGGCGCCCCACGTTAGAGGTGCCGTACTGCGCCAGCTCAATATCCTGACCGGGGGCGATATAGCATGGCATACTCAGCGGCCACATCCGCTCGTCGCCAAGCTGACGCGCGGTATAGCGATGGACATCGCGCATAAAGGTCAGCATATGCTCAATATCGCCATCTACTGGCGTAATGAACTCAAGTAAAGCTTCGGCAAAATCGGTGGTAATCCATTTATGCGTTAGCGCTGAGCCTAACGCCGGAGGGTGACCGGTCGTTGCAAGGGTGCCGTCTGCGTTCACGCGCAGCGTTTCCCGCTCCAGACCACGTTGAATACCCTGCAGAGCCTGCGGATGTTTTTCCAGCCAGGCCAGCGCCTGTGATACGTCCGGGATCAATTTGACCTCCCGCCTGTCGAAATCGTTTGAATAAGCATAATTGTAATGGATGAACTGTCAGTCCAATTAGTGCCACCACGTCATGCCCTGAAGCGTCGCTGCCGCAATAGCGATATAGCGCAGCGCCTTACCAAGGCATAAGAAAAAGAGTACCGGTCCCCAGGAAATGCGCATCCATCCCGCCAGCAAACACAGTAAATCGCCGACAACCGGCGCCCAGCTCAGTAAGAGCGTGACCGCGCCGTAGCGCTTAAGCCAGCCGGCCGCCCGCTCCTGCCAGCGCGAGGTTTTGCGCAGCGGAAACAAGCGCCCCAGAATAACGTTAGTTACCCCTCCAAGGCTATTGCCGATTGTTGCTATTAATACTAACCACCACGGATGACTGACCCCCGCAAGTAGCATAGCCACCAGCACAACCTCCGAATTGCCGGGGAGCAGCGTGGCGCTTAAAAAGCTACTGGCAAACAGCGAGGTGAGTGACAGCGCGTCGCTCACAGCAAACGCACGTCAACTGCGTCCATTCCCGCGCGCTTCGCTGCCTGCAGACCAAAGTCGGCATCTTCGAAGACGACGCATTTTTCCGGCGCGACGCCCATGCGCTCGGCGCACAGCAGGAAGGTATCGGGCGCGGGTTTATGGTTGACCACATGATCGGCCGCCACCACCGCGGAGAAGTAATGACGCAGCCCCAGGTGCGCCAGCAGCGCTTCGGCGACGGCGCTCTCGCTGCCGGTTCCCACCGACATCGGGCGACGGCCGTGCCATGCCTTAACCACCTCAATCAGCGGCAACGGGCGTACGCTGTCCAGCAGCATCGCTTTGACGGCCTGGGTTTTTTCCTGCGCCAGGCGATGTGGATCGAGATCGGCCTGGTTGAGTTCGATAATCGCCTGGGCGATTCGCCAGGTTGGTGAGCCATTGAGCGCGACCATCGCCTGTTCGTCGAAACGCATACCGTAGCGGCCCAATACCTCGTTCCATGCCTGCCGATGGGTCGGCTCGGTATCGAGAATGGTGCCATCCATATCAAAGATCAGTCCTGCGTAACCTTCGTACATTGTCTTCTCACCAACCGGTTTGGGAATGATTACTGTAACGCAAAAGCCCGCCGTTGTCGCGGCCAGCGGCGCAGACGACAAAGGCGCCCTCAGGCGCCCCCAAACATTAGGCCGGATAACCAGCCTTATTTAATACGCAGATCGTTCTCGACCATTCGCACGCCCTGCACTCGGCGTGTGACTTCTATGGCTCGTTTAGCGCTCTCCGCGGAGGAGACAAATCCGCTCAGCTGGACGCGGCCTTTAAAGGTCTGGACGCTAATTTCTGAGGACTTAATGTCTTTATCGTTAAAGAGCGCCGTTTTCACCTTGGTGGTCACCACGGTATCGTCAATATAGCCGCCCGTACTCTCCTTTGTAGCCGATCCCGCACAGCCAGCGAGGGCCGTCGTTACCAGCAGCGTCGCGCAAAAAGCAGGTATTGCTTTGAACCATTTCATGGATTTCTCTCCTTGCATTTATCTCAGCCTGATAACGCTGATATACAAGGATAAATTATAGTGGAAAGCGCGTCTTGCCAATAAAAAAGTAGGATGAAGCCAGTGATGGAAAACGAGGTAATCGGGATGGTGAGAGAAGAGTGAAGATTATGCATTCAGAACGGGTGCTGCGATAATTTCGCAGCCTACGCAACAACATCGTCGTTGTTACTGAGGAGAATATGGTGCATCCGGGAGGATGACTCGGCTACGCCTCGCCCTTCGGGCCGTTGCTTACGCAACATTATCCCCCCTGGTGCTGGCGATGATTTCGCAGACCATAAAACAACATCGTCGCTGTTACTAAGGAGAATATGGTGCATCCGGGAGGATTCGAACCTCCGACCGCTCGGTTCGTAGCCGAGTACTCTATCCAGCTGAGCTACGGATGCATCGGGAAAGCTATTTTACTGCGGGGTTACTCTCCTGGCACTTACGATGGTTTCGCAAACCAGATAACAACAATGTTGCTGTTACTAAGGAGAATATGGTGCATCCGGGAGGATTACTCGGCTGCGCCTCGCCCTACGGGCCGTTGCTCACGCAACGTTATCCTCCCTGGTGCTGGCGATAATTTCGCAGACCATAAAACAACATCGTCGCTGTTACTAAGGAGAATATGGTGCATCCGGGAGGATTCGAACCTCCGACCGCTCGGTTCGTAGCCGAGTACTCTATCCAGCTGAGCTACGGATGCATCGGGAAACTTGCTTTACTACGCGTCAGTGTCACAACTAACACATGCCACACTGAGTATGATGGCCTAATCGGTAGAGTGACTCGATTATGCCTCGCACTGCGGGCCGCTGCTTTCACAGCGCTCTTCTCGCTTAATTCAGAAAGAAGATGGTGCATCCGGGAGGATTCGAACCTCCGACCGCTCGGTTCGTAGCCGAGTACTCTATCCAGCTGAGCTACGGATGCATCGGGATTACTGCTGTAATTCTGATATCAAATTTCGCGATTTGCCATTCTTATTAAAGAATGGTGCATCCGGGAGGATTCGAACCTCCG
>NZ_GL882773.1:19097-22049 GCF_000195655.1 Klebsiella sp. MS 92-3 | reverse complement strand
CGGCGTAGATTACCCTTCCACCAGCGCCTGCGCGCAGGCCCAGGCGCTTGACCACGCCCACTGGAAGTTATACCCCCCGAGCCAGCCGGTAACGTCCATCACTTCGCCGATAAAGTAGAGACCCGGCGCCTTACGCGCCTCCATAGTACGCGACGAGAGTTCGTTGGTGTCCACGCCGCCGAGGGTCACCTCCGCCGTCCGGTAGCCTTCGGTGCCGTTCGGCTGCACGCGCCAGGCGGTTAACGTCTCCACCAGCGTCTGCTGATCGCGAACGTTCAGTTGCTTGAGCGTCACATCAGGTATCTGCCCCAGCTGCTGCAGACACTCCACCAGCCGCTTCGGCAGCTGCATCGCCAGGGTGTTCTTCAGGCTCTGGTTGGGATGCGCGCTGCGCTGCTCGTTAAGGAAGTCATCAAGATCGCAGTCCGGTAGCAGATTAACGGTGACGAACTCGCCGGGCTGCCAGTAGCTGGAAATTTGCAGCACCGCCGGTCCGGAAAGGCCGCGGTGGGTGAACAGCAGATTTTCGCGAAACAGAGTGCCGTTCTCGGCGGTAATGGTCGACGGCACCGACACACCGGAGAGGACCTGCAGCTGCTCAAGCAATGGCTTGTGGAGGGTAAACGGCACCAGCCCCGCGCGGGTCGGCAGCACCTTCAGGCCGAACTGCTCGGCGACTTTATAGCCAAACGGCGAGGCGCCGAGCCCCGGCATCGACAGACCGCCGGAGGCGATCACCAGCTTTTTGGTCACCAGCGTTTCGCCGTTCACCTGTAGCCGGTAGCCTTGTTCATCGCGCTCCACGCTGAGGATTTCGCTGCGCAGACGGATCTGCACGCCGCCCTTTTCACATTCCGCGAGCAGCAGATTGACGATCTGCTCCGCCGAATCATCGCAAAACAGCTGCCCGAGGGTCTTCTCATGCCAGGCGATGCCGTATTTACCGACCAGCTCGATAAAGTCCCACTGGGTGTAGCGCGCCAGGGCAGATTTGCAAAAATGCGGGTTTTGGCTCAAATAGGCCGCCGGTTCAACATACATGTTGGTAAAGTTGCAGCGGCCGCCGCCGGACATCAGAATTTTTCGCCCCGGCTTTTTGCCGTTATCCAGCAGCAGGACGCGGCAGCCAAGCTGGCCCGCCTGCGCTGCGCAAAACATTCCCGCCGCTCCGGCGCCAACGACAATGGCATCAAACCTTTCCACACCGCGTTCCTCGTTCCCCAATTGTCGGGTTTTGTAAATATTTCACTCTGGTCACACCAGCGGGAAAAATCCCGCATTAGATACATCATTGAAAGATATAGGATTACTCCCAACAGGGTAAAACCTAAACAGGAAGAAAATCAAAAAAAGTCTATATTTCACTTTGCCCGCGCCGCTAAAGTCACTGATAATGCGCCGCGTTCATGTCCTCAAAATGGCGTAACGTCCTATGCTACATTTATTTGCCGGTCTGGATTTACATACCGGACTATTATTATTGCTTGCTTTAGCTTTTGTACTGTTTTACGAAGCGATTAACGGTTTCCATGATACCGCAAACGCGGTGGCTACGGTTATCTACACTCGCGCAATGCGCTCACAGCTCGCTGTGGCGATGGCGGCGCTCTTCAACTTCTTCGGCGTTCTGCTGGGCGGTCTCAGCGTAGCCTATGCCATCGTGCATATGCTGCCGACCGATCTGCTGCTTAACATGGGTTCCGCACATGGCCTCGCCATGGTGTTCTCTATGCTGCTGGCGGCGATCATCTGGAACCTCGGCACCTGGTACTTCGGTCTTCCAGCTTCCAGTTCTCATACCCTGATTGGCGCCATCATCGGCATTGGTTTAACCAATGCGCTGATGACCGGTACTTCCGTGGTTGATGCGCTGAATATCCCGAAAGTCATCGGTATTTTTGCTTCGCTTATCATCTCGCCGATCGTCGGTCTGGTGATCGCGGGCGGCCTGATTTTCCTGCTGCGTCGCTACTGGAGCGGAACCAAAAAACGCGCGCGTATCCACCTGACGCCCGCAGAGCGTGAAAAGAAAGACGGTAAGAAAAAGCCGCCGTTCTGGACCCGTATCGCGCTGATCCTGTCTGCTATTGGCGTGTCGTTCTCTCACGGTGCTAACGATGGGCAGAAAGGCATTGGCCTGGTGATGCTGGTGCTGATCGGCGTCGCGCCGGCGGGTTTCGTGGTGAATATGAATGCCTCTGGTTACGAAATCACCCGTACCCGCGATGCGGTCAACAACGTGGAAACCTTCTTCCAGCAGCGTCCTGAACTGCTGAAAAAAGCCACCGGCGTCGATCAGCTGGTGCCTTCTCCGGATACCAATACCGCGGCCAATGGCGAGTTCCACTGCCATCCGGCGAACACCATCAACGCCCTTGACCGCGTCAAAACCATGCTGACCGGCGTTGAGAACTACGAGTCGCTAAAACCGGAACAGCGCGGCCAGCTGCGTCGCATCATGCTCTGCATCTCCGACACCACCGACAAGGTGGCGAAGCTGCCGGATGTGAGCGCTGACGACCAGCGTCTGCTGAAGAAACTGAAAACCGATATGCTGAGCACCATCGAGTACGCGCCAATCTGGATTATCATGGCTGTCGCGCTGGCGCTGGGTATCGGCACCATGATCGGCTGGCGCCGCGTGGCGACCACCATCGGTGAGAAGATTGGTAAGAAAGGCATGACCTACGCTCAGGGGATGTCGGCTCAGATGACCGCAGCGGTTTCTATCGGTCTGGCGAGCTACACCGGGATGCCGGTTTCCACCACCCACGTACTCTCCTCCTCGGTAGCGGGGACGATGCTGGTGGATGGCGGTGGTCTGCAGAAAAAGACGGTGACCAGCATTCTGATGGCCTGGGTGCTGACCCTGCCGGCAGCGATTATCCTTTCAGGCGTCCTTTACTGGCTCTCCCTGAAACTGATTTAAGCGTTATTCGTTCAAAACGGGGC
>NZ_GL882773.1:17759-18963 GCF_000195655.1 Klebsiella sp. MS 92-3 | reverse complement strand
CCCCGTTTTTTTATTCTGAAACGTTAGTGCCAGATCATCAGCGCAATCAGGCTCACCACCACCAGGCCGCACAGGGCGCTGGTCAGGATAAACTGGCGACGAACACGTTCGCAGCGACGAATAAATTCATCATCGTGATGGTCACGGTAGCGCTGGGCATAGATATACCACACCAGCCGCATCTGTTTGCTGGGCTGCCCGTGCGAGGTAAAAAAGCCGCCGCCATCAACATACTGATAGAGCAAGGGATCGCAACCACGTAGCACCACCAATAATGCACGCAACGATGAGAAGTAGCGTGCCATATTCACCACACAAACGACACACAGGGCCCAAAACAGCGCAATAGTGCTGATCATACCTCCTCCCCGGCGACCCGCCTACGGAGAAAACCTCCGCGGCTACCGCTCCCCAAATAACCCACGACGATACCGTAAAGAGTGCGATTCCGATCACATTTATTTTTCCGACCGGCTCATTAAATAGTGTAGGAGATCCATTAATTTTTTTACCACAAGGTTATTCGTTATCAATACGTAAGACGGATAAATTTGATTAACTTTTAGGTGAACCCAGTGCATTGACGGAGTGCGGGGGGCGCTATAAGGTAGGAAATATCTTCTACAATGAAGTCCTTAAAGGCTACCCTCCCGCGAATGTAGCACGCAGGACGCGGGCGAAACGGCAGCGCCAGCTGTCAGGTCCAATGGTCATCGACAAACTTATGGAAGGAGTAACACTATGGCTTACAAACATATTCTGATTGCAGTAGACCTGTCCCCGGAGAGTAAAGTACTGGTTGAAAAAGCCGTTTCTATGGCCCGCCCGTATAACGCGAAAGTCTCCCTGATCCATGTGGATGTGAATTACTCCGACCTCTACACCGGGCTGATTGACGTTAACCTCGGCGACATGCAAAAACGCATCTCCGAAGAGACCCATCACGCGCTGACCGAGCTCTCGACCAACGCAGGCTATCCCATCACCGAGACCCTGAGCGGCAGCGGCGACCTTGGCCAGGTGCTGGTCGATGCGATTAAAAAATACGATATGGACCTGGTGGTCTGCGGCCATCATCAGGACTTCTGGAGCAAGCTGATGTCCTCTGCCCGCCAGCTGATTAACACCGTTCATGTCGACATGCTGATCGTCCCGCTGCGCGACGAAGAAGACGAATAACCGTCTCGTTTTATCCGCGCAATAC
>NZ_GL882773.1:15146-17682 GCF_000195655.1 Klebsiella sp. MS 92-3 | reverse complement strand
GGGGGGGGGGCGTTTTTTATTTTCGCTTTCCCTCGCCATGCGGCAGAACTTCAATCCATAAAATCGCCATTCAATTAGTGTGATCAACCAGTTATTCGGCGAAATATCTATATAATAATCTATTCCATAAGCCAATAACCGCAGCATGGCGAGTTATCAGACATTTTCGGCGCGTTCTGGCATACGCGTTCATACTTTTTGGGAAAGTAATACAAGGCGAAGGAATATGAATACAACTGCACCTACGGGCTTGCTGCAGCAACCTCGTCCGTTCTTTATGATCTTCTTTGTGGAGCTCTGGGAACGTTTTGGCTATTACGGCGTTCAGGGGATCCTGGCGGTCTTCTTTGTTAAACAGCTGGGCTTCTCTCAGGAACAGGCCTTTATCACCTTCGGCGCCTTCGCGGCGCTGGTTTACGGGCTGATCTCCATCGGCGGCTACGTGGGCGACCATTTGCTGGGGACCAAACGCACGCTGGTGCTCGGCGCCATTGTGCTGGCTATCGGCTACTTTATGACCGGGATGTCGCTGCTGAAACCGCAGCTGATCTTTATCGCTCTCGGCACCATCGCCGTCGGCAACGGTTTGTTTAAAGCCAACCCGGCGAGCCTGCTCTCCAAATGCTATCCGCCGAAGGATGCCCGTCTCGACGGGGCATTTACCCTGTTCTATATGTCGATAAACATCGGTTCGCTGCTGTCGCTGTCGCTGGCGCCGGTGATCGCCGAAAAATTTGGCTACGCGGTAACCTATAACCTGTGCGGCGCGGGGCTGATTATCGCGCTGCTGGTCTACTTCGCCTGCCGCGGGATGGTGAAAGATATTGGCTCCGAGCCGGATCATCGCCCCCTCAGCCTACGCAATCTGGCGCTGGTGCTGGCCGGTACGGTGGTAATGATTTTTCTCTGCGCCTGGCTGATGCATAACGTGATGATCGCCAACCTGGTGCTGATTGTTCTGTCGGTCGTGGTTATTGCGTTCTTTTTCCGTGAGGCGTTTCGCCTCGATAAAACTGGACGCAACAAAATGTTCGTCGCCTTTATTCTGATGATCGAGGCGGTGCTGTTTTACATTCTGTATGCCCAGATGCCGACCTCGCTGAACTTCTTCGCCATCAACAACGTCCATCATGAGATCCTTGGCTTTACCATCAACCCGGTCAGCTTCCAGGCGCTGAATCCCTTCTGGGTAGTGGTCGCCAGCCCGGTGCTGGCGGCGATCTACACCCATCTCGGTCATAAGGGTAAAGACCTGACCATGCCGGTGAAATTTACCCTCGGGATGTTCCTCTGCGCGCTGGGCTTCCTGACCGCCGCAGCCGCCGGGATGTGGTTCGCCGACGCCCAGGGGTTAACCTCGCCGTGGTTTATTGTGCTGGTTTATCTGTTCCAGAGTCTGGGGGAACTGTTAATCAGCGCTCTGGGGCTGGCGATGGTTGCCGCGCTGGTGCCGCAGCATCTGATGGGCTTTATTCTGGGGATGTGGTTTCTGACCCAGGCCGCCGCTTTCCTGCTGGGCGGCTATGTGGCGACCTTTACCGCGGTGCCGGAAAACATCACCGACCCGCTGCAGACCCTGCCGGTCTACACCAATGTGTTCAGTAAAATTGGCCTGGTGACGCTGGGCGTCACGGTGGTAATGGCGCTGATGGTGCCGTGGCTGAACCGGATGATTAATACACCGGCCAGCGCCGAGTAACCGTTTGAGATGGCCGATCCGCTGGCGCCGTTTGTTTAAATATTGCGGTTCCCGGCTCGCGCTACAATTTGGTAGCCCGGATAAGGCGCTTTGCCCGCTATCCGGGTGATATCACAACGGCGAAAAATTACGCCGGCGTACCGGCGTAAATATCAAACCGATGCCCTTTGGTCACCACCGCATTCGGCGTGGCGACATCCGCCAGCGGCGGCGCATAATCCGGGCGCTTCACCACCACCCGCTTAGTTGCCAGCTGGCGCGCCGGGGCCAACAGACCATCGGCGTCTAAATCCGGCCCCACCAGCGACTGAAAGACGCGCATCTCTTTCTTCACCAGCGCGCTTTTCTGCTTATGCGGGAACATCGGATCGAGGTACACCACCTGCGGGCGCGGGGTGATATCGGTTAACGCCGTCAGGCTGGAGGCGTGGATCAGCTGCAGCCGCTCCTGCAGCCAGCCGCCGATTTCCGCGTCAGCATAGCCGCGCGCCAGGCCATCATCGAGCAGCGCGGCGACCACCGGATTACGCTCCAGCATCCGCACGCGACAGCCGACCGACGCCAGCACAAAGGCATCGCGTCCCAGCCCGGCCGTCGCATCGACGACATCCGGCAGGTAATCGCCTTTAATACCCACCGCTTTAGCCACCGCTTCGCCGCGGCCGCCGCCAAACTTGCGCCGGTGGGCCATCGCCCCGCCGACGAAATCGACGAAGATGCCGCCAAGCTTGGGCTCATCGCGCTTGCGTAGCTCCAGATGCTCCGTCGTCAGCACCAGCGCCATCGGGTTACCGTCATCCTGCTCCAGCCCCCAGCGGGCGGCTAAAACAGATAAGG
>NZ_GL882773.1:0-15073 GCF_000195655.1 Klebsiella sp. MS 92-3 | reverse complement strand
CCCCCCCCCCCCCCCCCCCCCGGGCGGGCGAAAAAAACAAAGAGGCCGCCCCCCCCGGCGCCTGTTTCATCAATTAAGCAGATCTTCACGTAGCAATCAGCCTTTGATCCCGTAATGCTCCAGCATCGCGTCCAGCTGCGGCTCACGCCCGCGGAAGCGTTTGAACAGCTCCATCGGCTCTTCGGAACCGCCGCGGCTCAGGATATTGTCGAGGAACGACTGACCGGTTTCACGGTTGAAAATCCCCTCTTCTTCGAAGCGTGAGAAGGCGTCTGCCGCCAGCACGTCGGCCCACAGGTAGCTGTAGTAACCTGCCGCATAGCCGCCAGCGAAGATGTGGCTGAAGGCGTGCGGGAAGCGGCCCCAGGTCGGCCCCGGCACCACGGCGACCTGCTTTTTAATCTCGGCCAGGGTCTCAAGGATTTTCGCTCCCTGCTCCGGTTTGTACTCCGCATGCAGGCGGAAATCGAACAGGCCGAACTCCAGCTGGCGCAGAATAAACATCGCCGCCTGGTAGTTTTTCGCCGCCAGCATTTTCTCCAGCAGCTCCTGCGGCAGCGGTTCACCGGTTTCATAATGGCCGGAGATAAACGCCAGCGCTTCCGGCTCCCAGCACCAGTTCTCCATAAACTGGCTCGGCAGCTCGACCGCATCCCACGGCACCCCGCTGATGCCGGAAACCCCGGCGGTGTCGATGCGGGTCAGCATATGGTGCAGACCGTGGCCGAACTCGTGGAACAGGGTGATCACTTCGTCATGGGTGAACAGCGCCGGCTTGCCGTTGACCGGGCGGTTGAAGTTACAGGTCAGGTAGGCGACCGGCTTCTGCAGGGAACCATCCAGTTTACGCATCTGGCCGACGCAGTCGTCCATCCACGCCCCGCCGCGCTTATGCTCGCGGGCATACAGGTCGAGATAGAAGCTACCGCGCAGCTCGTTGTGTTCGTCATACAGCTCGAAGAAGCGCACTTCCGGATGCCACACATCGACATCGGTACGCTCTTTAGCGGTAATACCGTAAATGCGCTTAACCACTTCAAACAGGCCGCTAACGGCTTTGTTTTCCGGGAAATAGGGGCGCAGCTGCTCATCGCTGATGCTGTAGAGGTGCTGCTTCTGTTTTTCGCTGTAGTAGGCAATGTCCCACGGCTGCAGCTCATCGACGCCAAACTCGGCTTTGGCGAAGGCGCGCAGCTGGGCCAGCTCTTTTTCGCCCTGCGGACGGGCGCGTTTTGCCAGGTCGGTGAGGAAGTCGAGCACCTGCTGCGGATCCTTCGCCATTTTGGTGGCGAGGGATTTAAACGCATAGCTGTCAAAGCCCAACAGCTGCGCCAGCTCGTGACGCAGGGCGAGGATCTCCGCCATCACCGGGCTGTTATCCCATTTCCCGGCGTTCGGGCCCTGATCGGAGGCGCGGGTGGAATAGGCGCGATACATCTCTTCGCGCAGCGCCTGGTTATCGCAGTAGGTCATCACCGGCAGATAGCTCGGAATATCCAGGGTCAGCAGATACCCTTCCTGCTCTTTGGCCTGCGCCTGAGCCTGAGCGGCGGCCAGCGCGCTTTCCGGCATGCCGGCCAGATCGGCGACATCGGTCACCAGCTTGTTCCAGCCCATGGTGGCGTCGAGGACGTTGTTGCTGTACTGGTTGCCCAGCTCAGAGAGGCGCGCGGCGATTTCACCGTAGCGTTTCTGCGCCTCCGGCGGCAGGCCAATCCCGGATAATTCAAAATCGCGCAGCGCGTTATCAACCGCTTTTTTCTGCGCGGTATTCAGCGTGGCGTAGTTATCGCCATCGCGCAGGTCGCGATAGGCTTTATACAGGCCTTCATGCTGGCCGACCCAGGTGCTGTACTGGGAGAGCAGCGGCAGCGTCTGTTCGTAGGCCTCACGCAGTTCAGGGCTGTTTTTAACCGAATTCAGATGGCTGACAGGCGAGAAGATGCGTCCCAGCACATCGTCCACTTCCGCCAGCGGCTGGCAAAGATTTTCCCAGCTATACGGCGCGCCATGCGCCACCGCGCTTTCCACCGCGGCCCGGCAATCCTCCAGCGCTTTGGTGACCGCAGGGACCACGTGCTCTGGTTTGATCGCAGAAAAAGGCGGCAGGGAGAAAGGCGTCAATAATGGATTGGTCATATGCGCTGTCCTGTTGAAAAGGGTGAATGAAGCGCGCGTCCGGCGCTTATGCATGAGATCTAGAATGGGGGATAGTTGGGGGAATTTCAATGACGGGCGGTGCGTCAGCCTGGGTATTGCTGCGATAAGTCCGCCCGTTGCCGGAAAAGCGCGACACGCAGTGCAGCGTGCCGGAAACCACATTACTGCCTTTTTTGCGCCATCTCCCAGGCCGCCGACAGATTCAGCCGCTGCCAGAATTGCTGTTCGGGGGTGGCGCCGGATAGCGGGTAACCCGCCGGCAGCGCGGTGTTGACCATCAGCGCCCGACGCTGGGCCGCTGACAGATGCGGCAGGGCATCTTCCAGCAGCACTTCCGCCCCCTCCGGCACCTGTAAACGCGGCTGCGGACCCTTCTGCTGCGGCAGATCGTAGGTCATGGTGAAGCGAGAGAAATCACGCATCGCCGGATCGCGCCAGGGATCGTCTTTCACGCTGCTCTTCGCGCACTCGGCAAGCGATGTGCCGCAGGCCTTCGCCAGCGCGGCGCGCAGCTGATCGCGGGCTTCGTTAAATAATACCCGGTAGTGCGGATCGTTAAGATAGTGGGCCACGTTGCGCTCGGCCACCATTCGCGAGCCGATCACGTCCAGCGGGTAGTGGACGCCCAGCACGATGCGCGAGTAGCCATAGCGGGCGCCGCGCGCCACCAGCGCGTCGTAGCGCTCCGGGATCATCGCCGCCAGCAGCAGCGCATCGGTATAGCCGGTGTTGGTGTGGCCGCTGGGGAACGAGCCGCCGTCGGCGGTGTAGGGCTGGTTATCTTTCACCACCACATCGTCAGGCACCAGGTGAATGGTGTTGCCCTGCACCAGAAACGGCCGCGGATTATTGAAGTGCTTTTTCGCCTCGCCGGTGCTGACCTCCGAGGCTTTGATCAACGCTGCCGCTTTCCCCAGCGCGCCCTGGTCATAGGCGGTCAGAAACGCTTTGCCAAGGCGTGGCCCCAGCGCATCGCTGAGGAAGTAGAGGTAGCTAATGCCTTCCGCATCGGCCAGCGCCTGACGGCGCGTGGTCTGCACGGCGTCGCGATTGATGGCGGTCACCGTCGCCAGATTCTGCTTCACGACGGTCTCCGGCAGGGTGCTGAACGCCGACAGCAGCGCAATGCCCGCCTGCTGGTTGGCCCGGGTCTGGAAGTCATAGCCGCTGGCCTTCAGCCAGGCGGTATCGGCCTGAGTTTGGTTTTGTTTGGTGCGCGCCAGCCGATCGCGGGTCAGCGTGGCGGCATTCCCCTGCAGAGCGTGGCGTAGCTGCGCCAGCGCCTGTTGCTCAAGATCGTCATACGCCTGGCTGGAGGCAGCCGGCGTCACGCTATTGGCGAGGGCCGCCGCCCTGTTCAGCGGGATGTCTTTAGCCAGAACCGGTTGCGCCAGCAGCAGCGCGACGGCCAGCAGCGAGAGTTGCCTTTTCATTATTTTTCCTTTTATTCAAATAATTACCTTGCCTGTATCCGACGCTAGCGCGGCCGTTTGACGTTTTTATGACAGCGTTATGTTTTGCAACGCTTTTGGCAGAAATGAAACAGCGCGGCGGCGCAGCGGTAATCTCGGCCGATCTGCGGTAGACTATCGGTTAACTTGTTTACTTCCCGGAATCTCTGCATCCATGCTCAGTTATCGCCACAGCTTTCACGCAGGCAACCACGCCGACGTCCTCAAACACACCGTTCAGAGCCTGATCATTGAATCACTGAAAGAGAAAGAAAAACCGTTTCTCTACCTGGACACTCACGCCGGCGCGGGCCGCTATCAGCTGAGCGGCGAGCACGCCGAACGTACCGGCGAGTATCTTGAAGGCATCGCCCGCATCTGGCAGCAGGACGACCTGCCGGCAGAGCTGGAGCCGTATATTTCGGTCGTAGAACACTTCAACCGTAACGGCCAGCTGCGCTACTACCCGGGCTCGCCGCTGATTGCCCGCCAGCTGCTGCGCGAGCAGGACAGCCTGCAGATGACCGAGCTGCACCCGAGCGACTTCCCGCTTCTGCGCGCTGAATTCCAGAAAGACAGCCGCGCGCGCGTCGATAAAGCCGATGGCTACCAGCAGCTGAAAGCCAAGCTGCCGCCGGTATCGCGCCGCGGTTTGATTCTGATCGACCCGCCGTACGAAATTAAAACCGACTATCAGGCGGTGGTCACCGGGATTAACGAAGGCTACAAACGCTTCGCCACCGGCACCTACGCCCTGTGGTACCCGGTGGTGCTGCGCGCGCAAATCAAACGCATGATCAAAGAGTTAGAAGCCACCGGCATCCGCAAAATCCTGCAGATTGAGCTGGCGGTGCGTCCGGACAGCGACCAGCGCGGCATGACCGCCTCCGGGATGATCGTCATCAACCCGCCGTGGAAGCTGGAGCAGCAGATGAATAACGTGCTGCCGTGGCTGCACAGCAAACTGGTTCCGACCGGCACCGGCCACGCCACCGTCAGCTGGATCGTACCGGAGTAATCGCAACCATCGGTGGAACCTTTTAAGCCTCGCGCTACAATCGCGGCAATCAACGATTAAGGACATATGGGCATGAGCAAACATTATGATTACCTCGCCATCGGCGGCGGTAGCGGCGGTATCGCCTCAATTAACCGCGCGGCCATGTACGGCCAGAAGTGCGCGCTGATTGAAGCCAAAGAGCTGGGCGGCACCTGCGTCAACGTCGGCTGCGTGCCGAAAAAGGTGATGTGGCATGCGGCGCAGATCCGCGAAGCGATTCATCTTTACGGCCCGGACTACGGTTTCGATACCACCATCAACCATTTTGACTGGGAGAAGCTGGTCGCCAGCCGTAGCGCCTATATCGACCGTATTCATACCTCTTACGACAACGTACTGGGTAAGAATAAAGTCGACGTGATCAAAGGCTTCGCGCGCTTTGTCGATGCCCACACCGTGGAAGTCAACGGCGAGATCATCACCGCTGACCATATCCTGATCGCCACCGGCGGCCGGCCGAGCCACCCGGATATTCCGGGCGTCGAATACGGTATTGATTCCGACGGTTTCTTCGAACTGCCGGCGCTGCCGAAGCGCGTGGCGGTGGTCGGCGCAGGCTATATCGCCGTTGAGCTGGCGGGGGTGATTAACGGCCTCGGCGCCGAAACCCACCTGTTCGTGCGCAAACACGCGCCGCTGCGCAGTTTCGATCCGCTGATCGTTGAGACCCTGGTGGAAGTGATGAACGCCGAAGGCCCGCAGCTGCATACCAATGCGATCCCGAAAGCGGTGGTGAAGAATGCCGACGGCAGTCTGACGCTGGAGCTGGAAGATGGCCGCAGCCAGACCGTAGATTGCCTGATTTGGGCGATTGGCCGCGAACCGGCGACCGACAACTTCAATCTGGCGGCAACGGGCGTTAAAACCAACGATAAAGGCTACATCATCGTTGATAAATTCCAGAACACCAACGTGCCGGGCATCTACGCGGTGGGCGATAATACCGGCGCCGTTGAGCTGACGCCTGTCGCCGTGGCCGCAGGCCGTCGTCTCTCCGAACGCCTGTTTAACAACAAACCGGAAGAGCATCTGGACTACAGCAACATCCCGACCGTGGTCTTCAGCCATCCGCCAATCGGCACCGTCGGCTTAACCGAGCCGCAGGCGCGCGAGCAGTACGGCGACGACGCCGTGAAGGTCTACAAATCTTCCTTCACCGCGATGTATACCGCCGTGACCTCTCACCGTCAGCCGTGCCGCATGAAGCTGGTGTGCGTCGGCCCGGAAGAGAAGATTGTCGGCATCCACGGCATCGGCTTCGGGATGGATGAGATGCTGCAGGGCTTTGCGGTGGCCCTGAAGATGGGCGCCACCAAAAAAGACTTCGACAACACCGTCGCCATTCACCCGACGGCGGCAGAAGAGTTCGTCACCATGCGCTAAGACGCGATCGCCGGATGATAAAAAGAAGCCCCCAGGGGCTTCTTTTTTTATGCTCAGGCCACGCCGTTATTGCCATGGCGCATAAACGCCGGGCGCTGATTGAGCGCCATATACCAGCGCTCCACGGCTGGCATCTCCGGATGGGCGAAAGGGGTCATTTTCCAGCGATGCACCGACAGCCCCAGCACGATATCGGCCAGGGTGAAGCGCTCGCCGGCTATCCACGCCCCGGTACGCTGCAGCTGCGCTTCAACAATGCGCACGCAGTGGGTCCAGGCGGCAATACTCTCTTTAATCGCCACCGGATCCTGAAAGCGCGGATCTTTACGCACCAGCCCCATAAAAGCATGGCGCCAGGCAGTGTTAAACTCGGTCGCCTGCCAGTCCATCCAGTGCTCCACCTCGGCGGCGGGCTGCGGTTCGGCGGGCAGCAGATCCCAGCGCTCCGCTTTGCGCGCCAGATAGCGGCAGATACTGTTCGACTCCCAGAGCACGAAGTCATCGTCCAGTAACACCGGCACCAGGCTGTTAGGATTCAGACGCTGAAACTCAGGCGTATCCAGGGGCTTAAATCCGCTGCCGTAATCTTCCTGCTGGTACGCCAGCCCGGCTTCCTCGCAGGTCCACAGCACTTTCCGTACATTAATTGAAGAGCGTTTACCCAGAATTGTTAGCATCGTCAGCGATTCCTCAGCCATAAAAGACAGTTCATTCACTCTACTCTATTGCCAGCCAGCAACAAGGCAGAGCGCTGGATAATGTGTATAGTTGATTCCAGCCTGTTTGCCGAAAAGGAACCCGACATGTTGACCCCTTTTACCGTTTTGATGCCTGCAAATATTCGTTTTGGCCGTGGTCAGGCCGAGAGCGCCGCCCCCTGGCTGGCGCAACAGGGCGGCCCAATCCTGCTGGTGCATGGCGCCAGCCCGCAGCGGGCGGCGTTTCTCCGCCAGCAGCTGGAGGCGCTGCAGCTTGCGGTCACGACGCTGGCGATAAGTCGCGAACCCTGGCTTAGCGATATCGAGCAGGGCGTCCAGCTGGCGCGCGAGAAAGGGATCAGAGCGGTGGTCAGCCTCGGCGGCGGCGCGGTGATTGACGCCGGTAAGGCGATTGCGGCGCTGGTCCCCGCCGCCGGCCCGGTGATCGACTATCTGGAGGTGGTGGGAACGGGCCGTCAGCTGGAAGCCAGTCCCCTGCCGTTCGTGGCGATCCCCACCACCGCTGGCACGGGCGCGGAGGTCACCAAAAATGCGGTGATCAACGTTCCGGAACAGCAGCGGAAAGTGAGCCTGCGCGACGACCGAATGCTGCCTGACCTGGCGATTGTCGACCCGGCGCTAACCGACAACGCGCCGCGGAGCATCACCCTGAGCTCCGGCCTCGACGCCCTGACCCAGGTGATCGAGCCCTGGCTCTGCAGCCGGGCCACTCCCTTCACCGATGCTCTCTGCCAGCAGGCGATCCCGCGGGGAATTCGCGCGCTAAAAATCCTGATGGAACAAGAGTGTCCGGCCAGCCGCGACGAGATGGCCTGGGTCAGCCTGTGCGGCGGACTGGCGCTGGCGAACGCCGGGCTGGGGGTGATCCACGGCCTCGCCGGCCCGCTGGGCGGCCTGAGCCGCGCCTCGCACGGCGCCCTATGCGGCAGTTTGTTGCCGTTTGGCCTGGCGCTCAATGAGTCGCAGATCAACGACCCTGGCCTGCGCCAGCGCGTTAACGATGTCCGCCGCTGGCTGGCCGACGGGCTGGACGTCCCTGTGGATCGGGTCTGGGACAGTCTGCGGGAATGGAGCCATCGCGCTGGCCTTGGCACCCTGCGCGACCTCGGCGTAGCGCGCGATGCGCTGGAACCGGCGGCGCTGGCCGCCAGCACCTCCTCATCGATGAAGGCCAACCCGGTCAGCCTGAGCGGCGAACAGCTGCTGGAGATGCTGGAGGCGGCGTGGGAGTGAGCGCCCCGGGATAAAATTTTGTTGCATAATGAATGCTCCGAATTTCATCTGCGCCAGAATGTACAATTTTTAATTACTTATCAACAGCGTACTTTGAAATGGCAGCTTTTCTTCTCGGCGGAAAAGCGTGATCTCACGCACAGTTTGCTTCACACTCACCGAAGCGACTGTCTACGCTTAATAGACAAGGCCGGGTATGCCCGGCCCCGAACTCACGCTATCCGGAGGTCCGTATCGCTATGTTCAGCCAGAAATTACGCCACGTTGAAGACGACGAGTTAAGGATCGACATCGATCCCTGCTACGAAGCCGATCCGTACGAATTAAAGCTGGATGAGATGATAGACGCTGAACCGGAGCCTGAGGTGATCGAGGGGCTTCCGGCGTCTGATGCCCTCACCCCGGCGGATCGCTATCTTGAGCTGTTTACCAACGTGCAGAAATCACGCATTTTCGCGGACAGCAAAACCTTCCCCGACTGCGCGCCGAAACACGATCCGCTGGACATCCTGCGGAACTACCGCAAGGTCAAACGCCAGCCCGACTTCGATCTGCGGCAGTTCGTTGAGGACAACTTCTGGCTGCCGGAGAGCCAGAGCGACATCTATATCTCCGACCCCAGCCTGACCCTGAAAGAACACATCGACAAGCTGTGGCCGGTGCTGACCCGCGAGCCTCAGGATCATATCCCGTGGTCATCGCTACTGGCGCTGCCGCAGGCCTACATCGTGCCCGGCGGTCGCTTTAGCGAAACCTATTACTGGGACTCTTATTTCACCATGCTGGGGCTGGCGGAGAGCGGCCGGGAAGATTTGCTGAAATGCATGGCCGATAACTTTGCCTGGCTGATTGAAACCTACGGCCACATTCCGAACGGCAACCGCACCTACTACCTCAGCCGCTCGCAGCCGCCGGTGTTCGCCCTGATGGTCGAACTCTTTGAAGAGGATGGCGTGCGCGGCGCGAAGCGCTATCTGGACCATCTGAAGATGGAGCACGCCTTCTGGATGGACGGCGCCGAGTCGTTGATCCCGCACCAGGCGTATCGCCACGTGGTGCGTATGCCGGATGGCTCCCTGCTCAATCGCTACTGGGACGACCGTGACACGCCGCGGGATGAGTCGTGGCGCGAAGACGTGGAGACCGCCCGACACTCCGGGCGGCCCGCCAATGAAGTATACCGCGACCTGCGGGCGGGCGCCGCGTCCGGCTGGGACTACTCCAGCCGCTGGCTGCGGGATATCACGCGGCTGGCCAGCATCCGCACGACGCAGTTTATCCCCATCGACCTGAACGCCTTCCTGTTCAAGCTGGAGACGACCATTGCCAACCTCTCCGGCCTGAAGGGCGATCGCGAGACGGAGACGGCCTTCCGCCAGAAGGCCCAGGATCGGCGGGCGGCGGTCAACCGCTATCTGTGGGATGATGAGAACGGCTGTTTCCGCGATTATGACTGGCGCCGTGAACAGCTGGCGCTGTTTTCCGCAGCCAGTATCGTCACCCTTTACGTCGGCCTGGCGACCCACGAACAGGCAGAACGCCTTGCCGATGCGGTGCGGGCCCGCCTGCTCACCCCCGGGGGGATCATGGCCACCGAATACGAAAGCGGTGAGCAGTGGGATAAACCCAACGGCTGGGCGCCGCTGCAGTGGATGGCGATCCAGGGATTTAAACGTTACGGCCAGGATCCGCTGGGAGATGAGATTGCCTGGAGCTGGCTGCAGACGGTCAACCACTTTTACAAGCAGCATCACAAGCTGATTGAAAAATACCATATTGCCACCGGCGTCCCCCATGAGGGCGGCGGCGGGGAGTATCCCCTGCAGGATGGCTTTGGCTGGACCAACGGCGTGGTGCGCCGACTGATTGGCCTGTACGGTGAGCCAACCTAGTCGGGCTGTTCCCGGCGGCTTTCTCCTGCTATGTTCAGAGGATTCGCCCTGCCCGGAACGACGCTTATGCCTGAACTTCTGACGCCGCGCCTGCGCTGCTCACCGCTGCAGCTGGACGACTGGTCGTTTTTTCTTTCCCTGCAGCAGGATCCGCAGGTCATGCTCTACGTCGCCGATCCCCGACCGCAGGCGGCCATCCGCGAGGCGTTCGATTCGCGGCTGCCGCCGTGGACGCCCGGGGATGAACACTGGCTGTGCCTGGTGGTGCGCGACAGGCTGACCCATACCCCGCTCGGCCTGACCGGCTACCAGCATCATCAGCGCGACATTGCCGAGGTTGGCTTTCTCTTCGCCCCGGCGGCGCAGGGCCGGGGCTACGGCTACGAATCGCTGCGCGCGCTGTGCGACTACGCCTTTACCACCGGCGGCGTGCGCCGCCTGACCGCCAGCGTCACCGCCGGCAACGAGGCGTCTAAGCAGTTACTGCTCAAAGCCGGCTTCCGGCTGGAGGGAGAGCTGCGGGAAAACTACTGGCTCAACGGACGCTGGCACAACGACTGGCTGTTCGGTCGGCTGCGTGGGGAGAGCGATGCGCCGTAGCGCACCGCCGGTCACAGGCTGGGGGCAGTCAGGATCAGAGGAACATCCCGCCCGAGACTTCCACACGCTGCGCGTTCATCCACGCCAGCTCATCGCTGAGCAGGGCGGCGATGGCGTCGCCGATATCATCCGGCAGCCCAACGCGCCCCAGCGCAGTCTGGGCGGCGATATGCCGATTCACCTCGGCGTTATCGCGCACCTCCCCGCCGCCAAAGTCGGTCTCAATGGCCCCCGGCGCGATGATGTTCACCGATATCCCCCGTCCGCCCAGCTCTTTCGCCTGATAGCGGGTCAGAACCTCCATCGCCCCCTTCATCGCGGCGTAGGCCGCATAGCCCGGCAGGGCAAAGCGCGCCAGGCCGCTGGAGACATTGAGGATACGCCCCCCATCCTGCAGGAGAGGCAGCAGACGCTGGGTCAGGAAAAACGGCCCTTTGAACTGGATATTCATCAGCTCGTCAAACTGCGCTTCGCTGGTCTCGGCGAAGGGCGCGTTGAGGCCGATCCCGGCATTGTTCAGTAAATAATCAAAGGTAGTGCGTCCCCACTTCTGCGCCAGCACCTGCGCCACCTCGCTGGTGAATGCGTCGAATGTTGTGGAATCGCCGACGTTCAGCGCTAATGCTGCCGCTTTGACCCCTTTTTGCTCTATTTCCGCCACCACGTCGAGGGCCGCCTGGCGGTTGCTGTGATAGGTCAAAAGAATATCGGTTCCCTTTGCCGCCAGCTTCAACGCGGCGTTTTTACCCAGACCGCGGCTGCCGCCGGTCACTAAAGCGATACGTTGTGTCATCAGAAGACCCCTTTCAGGTTGCGTTGTGATTGTGTTGTAGCTTATTAACTGCTCATGCAACAATAAATACGCTATATTGCGTTTTACTGTTTCAGTAACAACAACAATAGGCGATCGGCATGGATAAAATTCATGCAATGCAGTTATTCATTCGCGTAGCGGACCTGGAGAGCTTCTCCCGCGCCGCCGAGACCCTGGCGCTACCTAAGGGTAGCGTCTCGCGACAGATTCAGGCCCTGGAAAGCCATCTTGGCGTGCGGCTCCTGCACCGCACCACCCGCCGGGTCCAGCTCACCCAGGATGGGATGGTCTACTACGAGCGGGCGAAAGATCTGCTGAGCAACCTCGACGAACTGGACGGCATGTTCCAGCACGATCCGGCGAGCATCAGCGGCCGGCTGCGGGTGGATATGCCGGTCGGTTTTGCTAAAAAAATGGTGATCCCGCATCTGCCGACTTTTTTACAGCAATATCCGGGCATCGAACTGGAGCTGAGCAGCAGCGATCGGCTGGTGGACGTGATCCGCGAGGGGTTTGACTGCGTGGTGCGCGTCGGCGCGCTCAAAGACTCAGGGCTGATTGCCCGGCCGCTGGGCAAGCTGACGCAAATTAACTGCGCCAGCCCGGACTATCTGGCGCGTTTTGGCTATCCGCAATCCCTGGAGGATCTGGCGGATCATGCCCTGATCCACTACGCCAGCACCCTCGGGGTCCGTCCCCCCGGCTTTGAGGTAATGATCGACGGCGCGGTGCGCTGGGTAAAAACCGGCGGCATATTGACGGTCAACAGTACGGAAACCTATCAGGCAGCCTGTATCGCCGGGCTGGGGATTATTCAGGTGCCACGCACCGGCGTGCGCGAGGCGTTACGCGCCGGCGACCTGATTGAGATCCTGCCCCAGTACCGCGCCGAGCCGCTGCCGGTCTCGCTGATCTACCCGCACCGGCGCAATCTCTCCCGCCGGGTAAATCTGTTTATGGAGTGGCTGGGCGGACTGATGAAAGCGTATGTCGATTGAGCGGCGCGGCTGGAAAACGGGCGGCGGGGAGAGGCATTCCTGCAGGATACGGCATTTAAGGTATACTTTTTGCTGAATCTCGCTGTAAAAAAGGAAGAAATTACGTATGACGCCGGAAAACGACGATCGACGCCCGCCACAGGAACCGGATACGCAGCCGGAGAAAAGCAAAAGCACGCTCGAGGCCCTTAATGACACCGCCGTCGGGCAAAAAGCCAGCCAGGCGCTGAAGACCGTCACCGGAACGGCGGCCAAAGTGCAGCGCAACCCGGTGATCGCCCATCTGTTGCGCGCCGCAGAGCGCTTCAATGACCGGCTCGGCAATCAGTTTGGGGCGGCTATCACCTATTTCTCGTTCCTGTCGATGATCCCGATCCTGATGGTCTCCTTTGCCGCCGCCGGCTTCGTGCTGGCCTGGCACCCAACCCTGCTGCAGGACATTTTCGACAAAATTCTGCAAAACGTCAGCGACCCAACGCTGGCGGCCACGTTGAAAAACACCATCAACACCGCGGTGCAACAGCGCACCGCCGTCGGTCTGGTCGGGCTGCTGGTCGCCCTCTATTCCGGTATTAACTGGATGGGCAACCTGCGCGAAGCGATCCGCGCTCAATCGCGCGACGTCTGGGAGCGCCGGCCGCAGGACGAGGAGAAAATCTGGGTAAAGTACTTCCGCGATCTTATCTCGCTGATCGGTCTGCTGGTGGCGCTGATTATTACGCTGTCGATCACCTCCGTCGCCGGCTCCGCCCAGCAGATGATTATCTCCGCGCTGTATCTCGACAACATTGAATGGCTGAAACCCGCCTGGCGGCTAATCGGCCTCGCCATCTCGATTTTTGCCAACTATCTGCTCTTTTTCTGGATTTTCTGGCGCCTCCCGCGCCATCGTCCGCGGCGCAAGGCCCTGTTTCGCGGCACGCTTATCGCGGCGATTGGCTTTGAAATCATAAAAATCGTCATGACCTGGACACTGCCGGCGCTGGTGAAATCCCCCTCCGGGGCGGCGTTCGGATCGGTGCTGGGGCTGATGGCCTTTTTCTATTTCTTCGCCCGCCTGACGCTATTCTGCGCCGCGTGGATCGCCACCGCGGAGTATAAAGACGACCGGCGGATGCCGGGCAAAACCCACCGCTGAGGTATTGCGAGGATGAATAAAAGAGGCAAAATTCATCCTCGCGCTTGATTTCAGCAGATAAATCCAGCATGTAACTTTTATTTAACTCAAAACTGGTTTTATTCTCTATCTTTTTAATTGTGTGAAGCATTTCATAGAACTATTTTTACTGGTGTAAAAATTATCCGCTTTTTGCCTCTTTTTTGCCCATTTTCCGCGTTTGTTACAGATTGAAATGTCCCTGTGGCTGTGGCTATATGGCTTTTCGTTCGCGCAAAAATAAGAAAGATCTATGCAAGCCACAGCCACCACTCTCGAAAACACGCAGGAAACCGCCCCGGTCAACTCACGCAACAAGGTTGTTGTCGCCTCGCTCATTGGCACCGCCATTGAGTTTTTCGACTTCTACATCTATGCCACCGCCGCGGTCATCGTCTTCCCGCATATCTTTTTCCCGCAGGGCGATGCCGCTGCGGCCACCCTGCAGTCGCTGGCCACCTTCGCCATCGCCTTCGTCGCCCGGCCGATCGGCTCCGCGCTGTTTGGCCACTTCGGCGATCGCGTCGGCCGGAAGGTCACCCTCGTGGCCTCGCTGTTAACCATGGGGATCTCCACCGTGGTGATCGGCCTGCTGCCCGGCTATGAAAGCATTGGCATTGTCGCGCCGATGCTGCTGGCGCTGGCGCGTTTCGGTCAGGGCCTTGGCCTCGGCGGGGAATGGGGCGGCGCAGCGCTGCTGGCTACGGAAAACGCCCCGGCGCGCAAGCGCGCCCTGTACGGCTCCTTCCCACAGCTGGGCGCGCCGATCGGCTTCTTCTTCGCCAACGGCACCTTCCTGCTGCTCTCCTGGCTGCTGACCGACCAGCAGTTTATGGAGTGGGGCTGGCGCGTGCCGTTTATCTTCTCTGCGGTGCTGGTGATCATCGGTCTGTATGTTCGCGTCTCGCTGCATGAGACCCCGGTCTTCGCCAAAGTGGCGGCGGCGAAAAAACAGGTCAAAATCCCGCTGGGTACCCTGTTGACCAAACACGTCCGGGTGACGGTGCTGGGCACCTTCATCATGCTGGCCACCTATACCCTGTTCTACATCATGACCGTCTACTCGATGACCTTCAGCACCGGCGCGGCGCCGAATGGCCTGGGTCTGCCGCGTAACGAAGTGCTGTGGATGCTGATGATGGCGGTGATTGGCTTTGGCGTAATGGTGCCTGTCGCCGGCCTGCTGGCGGACGCTTTTGGTCGTCGCAAGAGCATGATTATCATCACCACGATGATTATTTTGTTCGCCCTGTTCGCCTTTAAACCGCTGCTGGGCTCCGGCAATCCGCTGCTGGTCTTCGCCTTCCTGCTGCTGGGCTTAAGCCTGATGGGACTGACCTTTGGCCCGATGGGCGCGCTGCTCCCGGAGCTGTTCCCGACGGAGGTGCGCTACACCGGCGCGTCGTTCTCCTATAACGTGTCGTCGATCCTCGGCGCTTCGGTCGCGCCGTACATTGCCGCCTGGCTGCAGGGTAACTACGGTCTCGCGGCGGTCGGCACCTATCTGGCGGCGATGGCAGCGCTGACGCTGATCGCCCTGCTGCTGACCCACGAGACCCGCCACCAGTCGTTGTGATCCTTCCCCCCCCCCCCCCCCCCCCCCCCCC